>JADZAO010000026.1 GCA_020852535.1 Paracoccaceae bacterium
TCCTTTTTTATAAAGTGACGAAGGCTCAGCCCCCGCTCATCAGAAAACAGCGAAAAAATTATGTCTCTTGGACCCCAAAGTCAACGCAAGACGCTAGATTCCAAGATCTCATTGAACTCAGAGTTTTCATCCGACGCCAACGTCATCAGCAACACCCGCGTCACGCTCAATTGATGAACCAACCGTATCGCAAAACAACTCTTAGCATAACTGTCTAATAGCATCGACGCTTACTTTAGCGATGGCATATCCTTAGTTTTAAACAATTTATTTACCTTGGTTTCCGCCATAAGATGCAATGCCACATCTACGACAATCATACACAAAACTCGTCTAATCGTTTTCATTCTTGCTCGCCTTTAGCCCGGACGAACATTAACAAAATCAGTCCAATAACGAACATCACGATCAACGGCATCATCCCGATGCGCTGCGATCCACTCATCGCCGTCACAACCCCGATCAACGCAGGCGAAATAAAGCTCGCCACCTTGCCCGACAGCGCAAACAGCCCAAAAGCCTCAGTCGCCTGATCGGGCGTGGTATGGCGCACCATCAGCGTCCGGCTTGCCGCCTGCAACACACCACCAGCCGCCCCAATGAAGGCCCCACAGACAAACAAAATCATATCAGAGCGTCCCGAAGCAGGATCAAGCGGCAATCCTAAAATCTGCTCACGCGTCAACCCGACAATGACTAAAACGACACAAATCAACACAAAAATGCTGAACGCAATCACGGGTTTAGGTCCAAATCGCTTATCCGCCTTGCCGCCAAGCCAGCTTGCAACCACCGCAGCGATCACGCCCAAAATACCAAAAATACCAATCTGCTGTACCTCCCAGCCCAACACGCCTGAAGCATAAACCCCACCAAAAGCGTAAAGGGCATTCAAAGCATCGCGATAAAAAAGCGAAGACAGCAAATAAGCCGAAAGACTCTTGCGATAGCGCAATCCCACGATCAGATCGCGCAGCGATACCATCGCCAACCCAATATGCAGCTTACGACGTCCAACCTTAGGCTCTTTCACCCACAAGACAAACGGCACCATGAACACCAAAAACCAAATCGCAGTGAACGGCCCCACAGCCCGCGTACCCTCACGCGATTCAGGATCAAGCCCAAACAGCGGATCGATCCCAATCAAGGTTTTTCCAGTTGCCGAGTTTTCCGCAAAAAACCCAAGCATCAACAAAAGCGCAATCATTCCGCCCAAATAACCAAAGGCAAAACCTGTTCCGCTAATCTTGCCCAGATCATCATGGTCTCCAAGGCTCGGCATCAAAGCGTTGGTAAAAATAGTAGCAAATTCCATCCCAATGAAACCAAACCCAAAAAGCACCACCGCAAGAAACAAGTTCTCACCACCCGGCGCGACATACCAAAGCCCATAGCTGCCGATGATGTAAAATGCCGAAAAAACCCAGACCCAAACAAGTCGTCGTCCCGTCCCGTCAGCAATGGCACCCAAAAACGGCGCCAGTACCGCAATGATGATCGACGAAATCGTCAAGCCATACGCCCAATAGGTTTGCGCCGCGGCCGCAGCCTCATCGACCCCCAAACTCTGCGCCTGATAATAACCACGGGCAATTTCGGCGAAATAAGGACCGAAAATGAATGTGAGAAGCAAGGTACTATAGGGCTGACTGGCCCAGTCGAAAAACCACCAGCCCCATATACGCTTCATCGTGCCGCTCGCCATAGCCTCTACCCTTATCTGATTATCAACGATTGAACCCCTAAACTCGCCTTCGCACAACCCTACCTATAAAACCTCAAAAACCACGCTATTTCAGCAGAAATCCACGCCTAGACAAAATCGAGCAGGAGCAGATTTTCCAGCGTCGGCCCAATCAACTCCAGCCCCCTTGAGCGGATAACCATTGCCCTTTATCAACCCAAGCATTACCTCTTATCATAATCCCTTATGTATAAAGGCCGCAAATGACCTCTCTTCTGCAAATATTGCTTTTATTTCTAAACGTAGCACGGTGGATCATCCTCGCCCATATAATCATGAGCTGGCTTATCAACTTCCAGGTCCTCAATCTGCGCCAACCCATCGTTTACCAGACATGGAATGGCCTGACGAACCTGCTTGATCCGGTCTATTCACGCCTACGGTCTTTTTTACCAAACATGAACGGACTCGACCTCGCGCCGCTAATAGCACTTCTAGCGATCTATGCCCTGCAAATCATAGTGCAAAACAACAACGCTACCTTCCTCTGATCCTAACACCTCTTTAACCAGACGCGGGCCACTATTGCTCGCGTCAAACCGATTCCGGATAGATGCAAGAGCCCAGTACCCTTCTGTCTTCAATCTTCGGCTTCTCCGGCTTCCGTCCCGGTCAAGCAGAAATCGTCGATGCGATACTAGCGGGCAAAAACACTCTTGCTATTATGCCGACAGGCGGCGGCAAATCACTCTGCTTCCAGCTTCCCGCCCTCTGCCGCAATGGCGTTACGGTCGTCATTTCGCCCCTAATTGCCCTAATGCGCGATCAGGTCCAGAGCTTGCGCGAAGCAGGCGTCAATGCTGGAGCTCTCACCTCAGGCAACACCGACGAAGAAACCAAAAAAGTTTTCGCCGATCTAGACGAAGGCCGTCTAAAACTTCTCTACATGGCTCCTGAACGCCTTGCTTCAATGAATACGCTAGCCCTTCTGCGCAGCATCAACACAACGCTCATTGCGGTGGACGAAGCGCATTGCATCAGCCAATGGGGTCACGATTTTCGTCCCGACTACCTACGCATCGGAGAACTCCGCCGCTTGCTGAGCGTACCTCTCGCCGCTTTCACTGCCACGGCAGACGAAGAAACCCGTGCCGAAATCATCACCCACCTCTTTGACGGCACCCAACCCGAAACTTTCCTACGTGGCTTTGATAGACCCAACATTCACCTCGCCTTCGCAGTGAAGGACAGGCCCCGCACACAAATCTTGCAGTTCGCCGCCGCCCGCAAAGGGCAATCGGGCATCGTCTACTGCGCCACTCGCGCCAAGACCGAATCGCTCGCCACCGCCCTGCGCGAAGCAGGCCACTCTGCTTGCCATTACCACGGCGGGATGGAAGCAGAAGACCGCCGCAACGTAGAAATTCGCTTCCAACGTGAAGACGGGTTAATCGTCGTCGCCACCATCGCCTTCGGCATGGGTATCGACAAACCCGATATCCGCTGGGTTGCCCACGCCGACCTGCCAAAATCCATCGAAGGCTACTATCAAGAAATCGGGCGTGCCGGACGCGATGGCGCACCTGCCGAAACCCTCACTCTCTACGGACAAGATGATATCCGACTGCGTCGATCCCAAATCGACGAAAGCCTCACCCCGACCGACCGCAAAGCCTCCGACCACGCTCGCCTCAATGCGTTTCTCGGTCTTGCCGAAGCCACCGCCTGTCGCCGTCAGGTCCTACTCGGATATTTTGGCGAAACCTCCAAACCCTGCGGAAATTGCGATCTTTGCAACCACCCCGCCGACCTCTTTGACGCCACAGATGCCGTACGCAAGGCACTTTCGGCCATCCTACGCACCGAAGAATGGTTCGGCGCAAGTCATCTCATCGACATCTTGACGGGCACCCCCACAGAAAAAGTCAAGAAACACGGCCACAACTTACTTTCCACTTATGCCGTGGGCCGCGACCTTACCAAACCAGCCTGGGGCGCAGTCTTCCGTCAGATGATGGGTCGCGACCTCGTCCGCCCCGATCCCGACCGCCACGGTGCACTACGAATAACCAAAACCGCTCGTCCCATCCTGCGGGGCGATGAGAACATCACCCTGCGCCGCGACACCATAGCCAGCGCGCAACCCCGCATGACAATAAAAACCTTCGTCTCTGACGAAAACGCCCCCCTCATGTCAGCCCTCAAGGCCAAGCGCCGCGCTTTAGCCGAACAGGCCAATGTTCCAGCCTATGTCATCTTCCCAGACCGCACCCTTGCAGAAATGGCCGAAAAGCGCCCCGCCAATCTCGACCAATTCGCCCAAATCAGCGGCGTCGGCGCGAAGAAGCTCGAAAGCTACGGTACCGCCTTCCTCACCATCATCAATGGCACAATTGAGGAACTCCACCCCCAGCGTATACGCCTTGCGGGACGCGACACGGGCCAAGTTTACGACCGCCTCGCCGACGAACAGCTCCGCCTATCACGCGGCGAAGATGGCTCTGGCAAATACCTCTCCGTCAACCATTCCACACTGCGTCAAATCGCCGAACTGCGCCCTTCCACCATATCCGAACTCGACCGGATACAGGGTATGAGCGCACAAAAAACCGAACGTTTCAGTAAAGCCTTCTTCAAGGTCTTACGTGAAAGCTAAAACACCCTAAATCACCACACAAGAAGACCCAAATGCTTACCGTGATCTCCCCCGCCAAACGCCTTGACGAAAGTCCCCACACCCTGCCTAAGGGACTGGAAGCGACAACCCCTAATTTCGAGGCCGAAGCCACAAAACTCGTCAGCATAATTCGCGACATGTCAGTGGCCAATCTACGCGCGTTAATGAATATTTCGGAACCCTTGGCAGGAATAAACCACGACCGCTTCCGTACCTACAAAGCCAAACCCGACTCCACTGCCCTAAAACCCGCCGCCTTCTGCTTTAACGGCGACACCTATACAGGACTAGAAATCAAAACACTCGACACCAAGACCTTGCGTTGGGCGCAAAACCACCTGCGCATCCTCTCAGGCCTTTATGGTCTTCTACGCCCACTAGACCTAATCCAGCCCTACCGGCTCGAAATGGGCTCAAAACTCGCCAACCCAAAAGGCTCCGACCTCTACGCTTTCTGGGGAAACAAAATCGCCAAAGCCCTTAACAAGGCAGGCGAAGATACAGGCACCGATACACTGATAAACTGCGCCTCAAACGAATATTTCCACGCAATCGACCACAAGACACTAAAACTACGCGTGATCACCCCAACCTTTCTGGAAATGAAAGGCAACAAGGCTAAAACTATTTCTTTCTTTGCAAAAAAAGCCCGTGGCGCAATGGCCCGTTTCATCTCAGAAAACCAGCTGACTGATCCCGCTCATCTGACAAGGTTCGCAATGAACGGCTACATATACGCCTCTGACCGCTCAACCCCCAACCAACCGGTCTTCTTACGCGAAGCCTGTGCTGAAGCCATCTAAACGATTTCTAACACAAAAATCGTTCCGGGATTTGAGACAAATTTCAACATCAGCTATTGATCCCAAAATCTCGCCGCCATCGCCGCACAATAATCACGCAAGATAGTAGCGAAACTCCTCAACCACTTGCTTATAGACAGCACGCTTGAACGGCACGATCGACGCAATCAGATCATCCGCCACCATCCAGCGCCAAGAGCTGAACTCAGGATGTTCACTATTGATCCGTATCTTATCGTCCGATCCAAGAAAGCGAAACAAAAACCATATCTGCCGCTGACCACGATATTTACCGCCCCAAACCTTACCCAGAAATTCGGGCGGCAGGTCATAAGTTACCCAATCTTTGGTCTTAGCGATAAACTCAACTAGGTCGACAGACACACCCGTCTCTTCCCATAACTCGCGCAAAGCCGCCTGTCGCGGCTTTTCCCCCTCATCAATCCCACCCTGCGGCATTTGCCAAGCATCAGCCTTAGAATCAAGCCGTTTTCCTGTAAAAATCTCGCCCCACGCGTTAATCAAAACGATCCCCACACAAGGGCGATATGGCAACTCTGTCGCCGTCATGGCCACACTTCCCTTAACGGTAGCCGCCCACGTTAATCACAGTGATTTCTTTCACGGCTGCTGGTCCATCGCCACTGTCGAAAGACCGTGAATAATGTCCACGGCATAAGCAAGCTGGTAATCCTCATCCCGCAGCTTAGCTGCTTCCTCTAGCTTAGCACGCTCTTCTTCCAACAACAGCTTCTCGTTCTCCGTCATCGAATCATTCGACAAGATTCCGCGCAAATCGGCCTCTGAACGTCCACCCTGTGCATTTTCCTCAACAGTCGGTTTTGCCTTCAGATCAACAACCTTAGGTTGGTTCACCACAATATCAGGCATCACGCCCAACGCCTGAATCGACCGGCCCGAAGGCGTATAATAACGCGCCGTAGTTAAACGCATCGCACCTTGCCCACGCAAAGGTACCACAGTCTGCACCGACCCTTTACCAAAGCTCTTAGTCCCCAAAACTATGGCACGATGATGATCCTGTAGAGCTCCCGTCACAATTTCCGAAGCTGAAGCCGACCCGCCATTGATCAGCACAACAATCGGTTTCCCCTTGGTGATGTCCCCAGGGGTCGCATTGAAGCGCTCGCCGTCCTGCGGATTACGCCCACGGGTCGAAACGATTTCACCCTTTTCAAGGAAAGCGTCCGACACGCTAATCGCCTCAGTCAGCAGACCACCGGGATTGTTGCGCAGATCAATGACAAAGCCTTCAACATTGTCCAAACCGCCCAACTTTTCAACGCCCTTCTTGAACTCGGCTTGCAGCCCCTGCGTCGTCTGCTCATTAAAGGTCGAAACACGCAGCACCACCGTATTACCAACCGTGCGCCCCTTAACCGCCGTCACTTTGATCATATCGCGGATCAAAGACACATCGAACGGCGCTTCGGTCCCCTCGCGCACAATAGTCAGAAGAATCTCCGAACCGACTGGCCCGCGCATCTTGTCTACCGCCTCGTCAAGGCTCAACCCCATCATGCTTTCACCATTAACCTGCGTGATGAAATCACCCGCCTTGATCCCCGCCTTATCAGCAGGAGTCCCATCCATCGGCGAGACAACCTTAATGTAACCTTCTTCCTGTGTGACCTCGATACCAAGGCCCCCGAATTCACCCCGCGTCTGCACCTGCATATCAGAGAAATCATCAGGCGGCATATAGCTCGAATGTGGATCAAGCGACGTCAACATCCCGTTAATGGCAGCCTGAATCAACTTCTCACTATCAGTTTCCTCAACATACTGTGCACGCACGCGCTCGAATATATCACCAAACAGATCCAGCTGTTCATAGACCGCCGTGCTTTTTTCGGCCTCCTCCGCTATCAGTGGACCAACCACCTGCCTCGTCAGCAATATACCAGCAACAGAGCCAACCAACGCGACCATCACAAACTTCTTCATCCGCTTAATCCCTTCCTACAGCGAACCACTCTTCCGGGTTCACCGGATCGACACCTTGCCGCAATTCCATATAAATCGTTTCCGCCTCACGCACGCCACCACCATCTTCCGACAACCAAAACTAGATCATCGACAAACGTCAGATCAGCCCCACCGGTGCACCAGCAGCAACCGATTAGCCAACCTCTCCATATACCGTTTCCAATCCAGCCAGCACCAAAAGATAACGACCACCGGGCTCAAGAATGATCACATTTCCGTAGTCAAGAAACGACCCCCTATAATGTATCATCAAAACCACAGCGCCATAACCAGTGCTCTAAACCTAACAAAAGCATCTTCTCTAGTCGCTCAACACCCGCCACATCCATCGCCTGATCGGCCACGCTTTGCGCAGCAAGACAGACCCAAAAACAACATACAAGTCATGCGATAAGGCTACGTCCGGTCATTTCAAGAGGCAAAGGCAGCCCCATCAATTCCAACACAGTGGGCGCCAGATCCGCCAAACGACCGCTACGCAATCGCGCGCCCATAGGCCCGCCGAACAAAATCACCGACACAGGGTTTGTTGTATGAGCCGTGTGCGGCTCGCCCGTCAAAGGATCAATCATCATCTCGCAATTGCCATGATCGGCACAGACCACCATAGCCGCACCCCGCGTCTCCAAAGCCACAATTGCACGGCCCAACCCACGATCCACAGCTTCGCAGGCCTTGATCGCAGCCCCTAGATTTCCAGTATGGCCCACCATATCTGGGTTAGCAAAATTCACCACGATCAGATCATAGCCATATTCAATGGCTGCAACCAGATGATCCGAAACCTCGTCCGCACTCATTTCGGGCTGTAGGTCATAAGTCGCGACCTTGGGCGATTGCGGCATCGCCCGAACCTCACCTTCGAACGGCACTTCGCGACCTCCGTTCAGAAAAAACGTCACATGCGGGTATTTTTCCGTCTCAGCAAGTCGGAACTGAGTCTTGCCAAGCGCCGCCACCCATTCGCCCAGCGTGTTAACAATCGCCCGCTTAGGATAAACAGTTTCCATATAGAGATTGTGCTTATCAGAATACTCGACCATTCCGAGCATCGCCGCCCAAACAGGACGCGAACCGGTATCAAAATCCAAAAAGGCCGGATCACCTAGCGCCGCAAGTATTTCACGAGACCGATCAGCACGAAAATTCAGACAAAAAACTCCATCTCCATCCCGCGCCCCCGCATAACCAGCAATCACCGTCGGAACAATAAACTCATCCATCTCGCCCTTAGCATAGGACGCCGCCACAGCAGCAGCAGCATTAACAGCAACAGCCCCTAAGCCTTGCACCATCGCAGCAAAAGCACGACCCACACGCTCCCAACGATTGTCGCGATCCATCGCCCAATATCGCCCAATCACGGTAGCCACTCGCGCCCCCACAGGCAGGCCCGCCACCAGCTCATCTATGAATCTCGCCGCCGAATTTGGCGCCACATCACGCCCGTCCATCACAGCATGCAGCCAAACTGGCACGCCCGCCGCCACAATTGTCCGTGCCGCCGCCAGCACATGCACAATATGTCCATGAACCCCGCCATTCGAAATCACGCCGATCAAATGCGCTGCCCCGCCACTCGTCTTCAGCTTAGCGATGAACGTCCTCAGCGCCTCATTCTTAGAAAAAGACCCATCCTTAATAGCCAGATCGATAGCGCCAAGATCCATCGTCACTACCCGCCCCGCACCTATATTAGTATGCCCGACCTCGGAGTTCCCCATCTGACCACGCGGCAATCCCACATCCGGCCCATGCGTCACCAACGTCGAATGAGGACAAGTCGCCATCAGCCGATTGAAATTTGGCACATTCGCCAAAGCCGGAGCATTTCCATTCTTGAGATCTGACAGCCCCCAGCCATCAAGAATGCACAACACAACGGGCTTCGGATTTGTCATGGCGCCGACCCTTCTCATCTAGTCTCACCTAGATAACGACAGCCACCGTGCTCGGCAACGCTTCAGACTCGATGATAGGGCCCGCCCGCCAAAATCGTCGCAGCACGATAAAGCTGTTCGGCCAACATCACTCGCATCAACATATGCGGCCAAACCATCGCCCCAAAACTAACCGAGAAATTTGCCCGCGCTCGAAGATCCGGCGCAATTCCATCCGGGCCACCGATAACAAAAGCCACATCTTGTCGCCCTGCATCACGCCAGTATCCTAACCTCTGCGCAAATTCCGGCGACGACAACACACTCCCACGCTCATCCATCGTAACCAAAAGAGCACCAGAAGGTATAACACGGGCCAGAAGCTCACCCTCGGCCTCCATGCCACCACCCTTCTTATCCTCAACCTCATGCTCGACCAGTGGCCCAAGTCCTAGCGTTCGACCCGTGCGGTCAAAGCGCGTCATATAGTCGTCGACCAAAACGCGCTCAGGACCAGGCCGCATCCGCCCAACAGCGAACAGATGCACCCGCATGTCAAACTATTGCGGACGGATTGCGATGAGCGTCGCTAGGAAACCACATCTTTTCAATCTGATAAAACTCACGCACTCCGGGACGAAACACATGAACGATTACATCGCCCGCATCGATCAACACCCAATCACCAGTTTCCTTACCTTCCATCTTCGCAGCCAAATGGAATTCCTGCTTCATGCGATCAACCAGCTTTTCTGAAATCGCCACGACTTGGCGGCTCGATCGACCCGAACAAATAACCATGTAATAGGCAACATCCGAACGTCCACGCAGATCAATCTGCACAATGTCTTCAGCTTTATCTTCATTGAGTGAAAAAAGAACACGCGCCAAAAGGTCTTCGGCGGTATAGGCTTCGGCACTTACAACAGCGGGGCTCATACGCTCGGCCTGCAGCCCGATTGGCAAACCGGTCGTTGAATCAGAATGAGACAGGACATCGTCCTCCAAGCTTGAGCGCTAACTATTCTTCAGCGCAGGGGCATACACGAAGAGGTTAACACCGCAGAAAAAAATTCTCAACTACGCGTATAGCCAACGATAGAAAGATAGCTGAAAGACCCATTGTGCTTTCTCGCACTCAAACCAATTTCTGCCCCACTTTTCATCCTTTTCCTTGTTACCAATATCCTTAGATGATCTCTAAAAAAGACAGACAACACTCTACGCATCTAAAAATTTACTTACCTTCATACGATTCCACTCGCAGCTAAGAAATCATAGTGCGCAAGCTTACCTTGACAGCACAACTTCCTAAAACCATATCCTATACTAAAAACAAGAACAAAAATTTGACATGTTCCAAATAGTAAGTTCATATCATACGAATATGATTCGTAGTATTTAAAATGCTCAAACCATTCAATATCGCCATTCTATTTTCATGTGAACACAAATGATAAGGACCTATGTATTTTTAGGTGCTATTGCACTGGGAACATCTAGTTTCGTCGTTGTCGAAAAGGCATTCTTTATTGAAAGAGGGATGTCGTTTGTTGAACTTGGAATGCTGACTTCTATATTTAATATAATTATTTCATTTGTAGAACTACCGTTATCTATTATTTTTGATCGAAATTCTCTTAAAATGGGAGTTATCGTAGGGTTGATACTAAGTATTGCATCCTTTGGATTATATTTTATCGGATACGAATTCATTACACTCGCGTTGGCTCAAATGATTGCTGCTGTTGCTGTTGCTGCCCGAAGCGGTACAGTTGATGCTTTAATAATTAACGACAATAAAAATCAAGACCAGAAATCGTTAGCGCGCCTATTTGCCAAAATGAGCTACATAAATGGAACGGCTTCTCTATTAGGTGGTATATTTGGCTTTTTAGTTTTTCGTTTAAACGAAGGCTTCATCTGGCTAATTGCAGCGCTCGCATATACAATTAGCTTATTTTTCATACTCAACCTCCAGTATGAAAAGCCAAATATAGATGAGTCTAGCTCTTTGCGTGACTATCTGATATCTATAAGGTCTATTTTTAAAAATAAGATAACCTATTTAAAAGTCATTTCAGACATTAGTGCAATCGGTGTAATAACTTATTGGCAGTCTCTCTTTAATGAAAACAACTCATTCGGTATTCTTTTTGGCTTCTTATTGAA
>JADZAO010000027.1 GCA_020852535.1 Paracoccaceae bacterium
ATTAAATAAAATAGATAAAAAATGTTAAAAATAAATAGGATGGATTATGATTATTCAAAATAAAGTCAAATCAATGCGAGACTTGATAGCGGAAGAGGTTTACAAAAATCTGAACAAAAAACTCGTTTTAACATCGTCGCTAACTCGTCCATACGAGTGTAATTTTGACGAAAACGGTAGCTACGCTCTAGGCAATACGCTTGAATTTAAGCATGCGCCCAAATACGAAGTTCGTTACGATCAAAATGCAAAGTGGAATGCCCCGCAACGCAAAGGCAGTATAACGCTCAACATCGCCACTCAGGACCTGCAATTCAACGACAATGAATTTTCGCTAAAAGACGAGAGTTTCCAGAAGAAAATTGAAACCGTCGCCACAAAGATCGCAAAAGATATCGAAAGCGCCGCATATAAATTTCTGATGGCGAACACCTATCAAATGTATAATTATCACAACTTTGAGACACCGACGGACAGTATTGATGCATACAATTTTCTAAATGATGCCAAAGCGCACCTATTTCAAGTGGCAAGCATAACGAAGAATCTCTCTCTGATCATGTCGCCATCTATGAATGTTAGTCTATTCGAACCACAGAAAGTCAACTACAAGTCCGGTGCTGGATTGCCTCTGGATGAAATTGAATTTTCACCTAAGATATCGTTGGAAATTCCCCCGACGATTAGCTTGGCCAGTCCGATGAAACCCGTGGAAATTATATCCTTCTCATGCCCCGAAGGAGCATCAGAAACGCGAGTTATACTGAAGAATGGTTTGAAATCTTCGGTCTCTAAGGGAACTCGTGTTAGAATTGACGGGTGCTTCTTCCTTAGACAATGGGACCGTTGTGTATCAAACTCCCTGTTTACGTTTGTTGTTCAAGAAGAAGCGACTTGTGATACGCAAGAACTTATCCTAAATCCGGTTGTTCTAGATGGTCCTTATGCACAAGTTTCCAGTCCGCCGGATAAGTCACTTCTTGGATTCTATCTCAAACCCGGGATCAAATATGATACGGGAATCTTGGTTCAAGAAGGCGCAATGTTTATTATCTCTGTGCCATTCGATTCGAACGGTAAAAAAGCGAGTGTTTCACCTTCAATCAAGGGGTCTAGCGGCATCAGAGTGACTGTATCAGAAGCGAACCAATCGGAGTTTGGACGGGGAATAGTCAACTATAATATTAACGTTCTCTATGGCTTCGCGATGCAAAACCCCACCTCCGCTATGCAGATTCTGATAGATCCATCGTTTTACACCCACAAAAACGTGGAATAGTTTTTAACAATATCTAAAAATAAATTCACACTTGGGTCATCTCCGCGTAAGCGGGGAACAAGTGCACGCCCCCACCTGATGGGAAAGAAAGTCTACGCAAATATATCACTCACAAAACATCAACTACTCCGACACGGGGCCAATCAGATGATAGCAACATCTCATGCAGCGTTAGCGGACATGAAACCGGTCAAACAACCGGACACGTTTTGTCCACAATTACAGATAACATATTGATAAACGGTACTTTTGATGGGTATAGTTAGCGGCCAAAGAAATGGCCAAAAAGAAGGTCAGATGACGAAAAAACGGTAGTTTTTTAAATTCTTAACCATGGTCGGCTTGTTCAATTAAGCACACCGCACAAAACCTACGGAAATCTCGTCTCGACCTATGTCGCCTCTAGGTTAGATCAGCAGCGGATCAACCTTTTGCCTACAGACGTTTTTTTCCGAGGCACAACTCAATGCTACAAAGATTGGGCTAGGTCCGGAACATATTAATGATCGATGACAGAGAGAAAGCATCCATTAACCGCATCAAATATTTAGGCGATCAGACTACACCTAACGCTTGAACAGCATTCCTTTGTAACCCTAAACAATCTTTACTCGCCCTTGAACCCGGGCGAAAAACTAAAGATTAGCACACAAAACCTCCTCTGGTTTGATTCTGCAGGTAACCGTATCTGAAAGGCCCTGACATGAAACAGTTCATCAACTCACGCGACAAACTGGTCACCGAAGCCATCGACGGCCTCCTGAGAACCAGTGGAGAAAAACTGGCCCGACTTGACGGTTATCCTCATATAAAGGTCGTCATTCGCACCGACTGGGATCGCTCCAAGGTAGCGCTTGTTTCAGGAGGTGGCTCGGGGCATGAACCATCACACGCCGGATTTGTCGGTCAAGGGATGCTGACTGCAGCCGTCTGCGGCGATGTTTTTGCCAGCCCATCAGTAGATGCTGTACTAGCAGGAATCTTGGCCGTAACTGGCAAGGCTGGCTGTCTTCTAATCGTAAAAAACTACACGGGAGACCGCCTCAACTTCGGCCTTGCAGCAGAACGGGCAAGAGCCTTCGGCCTTAAAGTCGCGATGGTTATCGTTGATGATGATGTGGCGTTGCCAGACCTTCCGCAGGCGCGTGGCGTTGCCGGTACTTTGTTCGTTCATAAGATCGCGGGGGCCATGGCCGAGGCAGGCGTGGAGCTAGAAACGATTACGACCATGGCGCAATCCGTCATCAAAGAGGCGATTTCTATTGGCATGTCGCTGGATACTTGCACCGTTCCTAGCAGCCCAAAGGAAGACCGTATCGCTCCTGGAAAGGCAGAACTCGGCCTTGGCATCCACGGCGAGGCCGGGATCGAACAAGTCGATTTTTCTGGTGCGCGCTCCGCAATGCAAATGGTTGCAGACAAACTTTTGCCCCACATCGGTACTGGTGATCATGTGGCTTTACTCAACAATCTTGGCTCAACCACGCCACTAGAAATGTCCATCTTGACCGAAGAACTAGCGCGATCCCCCTTGGGCAGAAAAGTCAAATGGATGATTGGCCCTGCCCCTCTGATGACCTCGCTCGATATGCACGGCTTTTCGGTTTCCCTTCTGCCGGTTGACCAGACACGGGTGACATGTCTTGCAGCCCCCGTTACACCAAATGCATGGCCCGGCCTTTCACCGTTCGGTACAGTTTCAATTCAACCAGTTCCGAATGGTCTTACCCCCACACAGCCGCTCCCCTCATCTCACCCTGCACATCGTGCACTAATCGAAAGCTGCTGCAAAGCTCTCATCACAATCGAGGCCGACCTCAATCAACTTGACGCCAAATCGGGCGATGGCGACACGGGAAGCACCCTTGCTGGAGCCGCACGTACACTTCTGACAAGACTTGACCGTTTACCTCTCGCCGATATTGCTCAACTATATCAAGCCATCGGCATAGAGCTGTCGCAGACCATGGGCGGGTCGTCGGGCGTCCTGCTTGCCATCTTCTTTACCGCCGCAGGCGATGCCTCTGCCTCAGGAAAGACTTGGATTGACGCCCTAATTTCTGGTCTTGACCGTGTGATGCAGGTCGGCGGCGCGGCTCTTGGCCATCGCACTATGGTTGATGCCTTAGCCCCTGCACTTACCACCTTACATCGCGGCCTATCTCAAGCGGCGGCTGCAGCACGCGCTGGAGCAGATGCAACAGCAAATATGACACGCGCGAAGGCAGGCAGAGCTTCCTATTTAGCAGCAAGCCGACTTAAGGGGCACAATGATCCAGGTGCAGAAGGTGTAGCGCGACTGTTCGAGCACCTTGCTGGTTAAACAATAGCGTATGGACACCCGAGCCTCCAAGATTTCTCATAAAGCTACGTCACCCTCGGCCGTTCTGGCCTAACACGCGCAGCACTGATCACTAGCAGCGAAATTAGGGGCAAACTGAAAGCCGTTTTCCTTGATCCCCAAGATGATCAGCTGGATAAGATCAACAATCTTCATCCTCTCCATCAATCAGGATCATGCGAGTCTCAAAAGTGAAGGTCGAGAAATTCTGCACATGACCAGAGGAAAAACCTCGCCATATCAGATAGCGTTTAATTTGCTATAGACGACGCTTGGCTATACGATTTACATATCTCTACGTCTGTACCGTCAGGAGGACATCATGCAAATTACAAAATGGGGCAATCCCTTCGCTGCTGTCCATCCTATCAAGCTCATTCGCAGACTTGAACTCAAAAAGTGCAATAAGATTACGCTATATGCTGATGGTACCGAGTTTTCCCTTGCGCAACGCACCCGTCCCGAAGATGTTCTGAAATCCCTTCGACAATTTCGAGGGCGCCTTTCAGGCAAAATCCGGCTAAGCCGTGACGAGGCCAATGCACGCTGAGTTCTTCGACACGAATGTCATCCTTTACCTTCTGGATAGGGGCGCCAAGGCAAAGACTGCCTAAGCCTTGATCGCACAGCGAGGTATGATCAGCGTGCAGGTTCTCAATGAGACCTTGGCCAACTGCTTATACAAGGCAAAAATGTCTTGGAACGAGGCAGATCAATTCCTCGACGGCGTCCGTCACCTTTGTACCGTCACCGATTTCAGCGCAAAAACTCATGACATCGGACGCGCCCTCGGCGCACGGTATAAGTTCTCTGTCTATGACGCCATGATCGTCGCTGCAGCACTCGAAGCAAATTGTACCACCCTTTACTCTGAGGACATGCAAGATGGTCTTTTGGTAGAAGACCAAATTCGTATCGTAAACCCATTTCGGCTATAACACGAACAGCGGAAAAGAATGGGGCAGCAGCATTTAACGAGATCCATGGCTGGGCCCTTTTCAAGCTATGCCCGCGCCTAGATAATTTCGTAATCTTAAATCTCGGCGATGAATTTAAACCCAAGATAATCTAGATAGAACACTGTTTAAAGCTGCAACGTCAATTGTGGCTTCGACATCAGGACCTGCGCTTCACAGTCAAACAAAATGACTTGACCAACACATCGTCAAAAAGTTCCAAGGACACGCCACAAAGTGGCTCTAGGCATAAGACAAGGATCGCACAAACATGGGCATAGACAACATCATGCCCGTCCTAAAGCAGAAACTGGACAGGTAAATCCCACCCTCGCGCAGCATTAAAAATGAGACGATTACCGCGCTATATAATCGTAAAATAATAGTAAAAACTCACACTACATTTTACACTATGAAAGACAAAAAGACCAAAGTAGCCTTATGTTAGTCCCATCTAGAGTA
>JADZAO010000028.1 GCA_020852535.1 Paracoccaceae bacterium
CCCCTCTGCCGTATAACCAGTCGCCTTCAGTTTCAGCGCCGAAAGGGTTACGCGTCCATGCGTTCAAGTCGCCCACGGGAACGACATCCGTATGACCGCTAAAACCAAAGCTGCGGCTTACCCCGCGTGCGCCCCAGCGGGCGTAAAGGTTTGACGTACCGTTACGGTCAACCCGCGTGCAGGTGAAGTCCGCACTCTGAAGGAGGTCTTGCAGCAGGACCAAAGCTCCACCTTCGACCGGAGTGACGGAGGGGCAGCGAATTAACGCGGCGGTCAGGGAAACGGGATCGGTTGGGGGCATGGGGCTTCGATTTTTCTCGGTTGGCGCAGAAATAGCGGCTTGGGTAGACCGGGACAAGTTTGGTACCACTTTGGTCATTGAGTCACCGTACCTCACTATCCTTTTGGCGCTATGTGACATCAAAAGCGCGATCTAGGTCTCATTTTTGCAGTAAAAAATGTCTTTAAGTAAGGTGGGCCCGTTAGAACAATACTCGATAATACCAAGGTGAACACCGCGCATTTACCAGCGTGTCGTCACAAATTGTTATACACTCACCTTGGCGCTAGTCATATAATGGTGTCATCTGAGCAATCACGACCGAATTTTCGTCTAGCACACGCTGCATCAAGGCACGTTCTTCTTCGTCGATCTCATTGCCTGCTGTTATGCGCTCATCAAGCGTACCATATCCCGACACGTCAAGCGGTGCGAGATCGGCCTGTTTTAGAATCGCCACAGTTTCGCGCACGGCTTCATTTTCGTCCACGCCCGAGGCATAAACTATAAGCACGGCCCCTGTTGTCTTTTCAGGCAGCCCGTCACCGGGTTTACGGCCCACTTCGACTACCAGCGTATAGACCTGCTGAGGACGTTTTTCTTTTTTAAGTTTGTCGTCCTCATCGGTCATCTTGTGGTCCTGCGATGGGCGGGCAGACCCGCTTTATCACCCTTTAGCATCGCCCAACAAAAAGCACAAAGCGCGGCTTTCAACTTAATTGGTGTCGCAATCTATATAGGCAATACTATTCCTGACGGCTGGTCGACCAGCTTCCATGCGTTGCTAGATACCTAATTATACCGGCTTACAGCCTTTGCGGGCTACGCTCGCATCTTGTCTCTATCCGACTAATTACGCGCTTAGGCTGGTATCCAGTCGGGACACATCAACGCCATCGCCTCTTCCGCCGTTTCGACATAGGTAAACAAGTCTAAATCAGACTGTGCAATTACGCCTTCGTCGGCCAGTGCCTGCCAGTCAATGATCTTATCCCAAAAAGCCCGACCGAACAGCAAAAACGGCACCCGCTTCATCCGCCCAGTCTGGATTAGTGTCAACGATTCAAACATCTCGTCCAGCGTGCCAAAACCACCGGGAAAAATGCAAACTGCTCGCGTCAGTATTAGAAAGTGCATTTTGCGGATAGCGAAGTAGTGGAAGTTGAAGCATAGGTCCGGTGTGACATAAGGGTTCGGCACTTGTTCGTGCGGCAACACGATGTTCAACCCAATAGAATGGCCTCCTGCATCGGCGGCCCCGCGATTACCCGCCTCCATGATGCCCGGCCCACCGCCCGTCACTACAACCCATTCGCGGCCTTGGCTTTTCAGACTTTCCAGCGTAATCAGCTGCGCCAACTTACGCGCCTCGGCATACCATCGGCCAAGCGCAGAGGCCGCCCCACCTTCTTCGCGCACACGGGCAGATCCCATCAGCACAACTGTCGATTTGATACCGCGCTCGTTAATCACCATCTGTGGCTTTAATAGCTCTAGCTGCAAGCGCACCGGACGTAGTTCTTCGCGCATCATAAAATCAGTATCAGTAAAGGCCAACCGATAGGCCGGAGCACGCGTCTGCGTGGTCTCGGGCAGCCGTTTCGCTGCTGCCGCATCCTGCGTACTGTCACGAAACGGGTGTCTGCGAATGTCTTCGGTCATCTGTATCCTCGTGATTGCGTGATCGCGCGCCTATCTTTATAGGGGCGCAAAGGTCGATACCAACCAAAACGGGGAAAACATGATCTACGCTGCACTAGAAGCCGCTATCGAAACCGCTTGGGAGACCCGCGATACACTTACACCCGCGTCCAAAGGTGAGGCCGTCGATGCAATCGAAGAAACACTTTCGGCGCTCGACAGTGGAAAGCTGCGCGTAGCGCAACGTCAAGTAGACGGCAACTGGCATGTGAACCAATGGGCGAAGAAAGCCGTACTTCTTGGCTTCCGCATCAAGGACATGGGTATCCAGACCGGCGGCCCGCAGGGTGGTACGTGGTGGGATAAGGTCGACAATAAGTTTAATGGCTGGGGCGAGGTCGAATGGAAGACCGCTGCTTTCCGCGCCGTGCCTAACTGCATCGTTCGTCGTTCTGCCCACATTGCCAAGGGCGTGGTACTAATGCCTTCCTTTGTGAACCTCGGTGCCTTCGTCGATGAGGGCACCATGGTCGATACATGGGTCACCGTCGGCTCTTGCGCCCAGATCGGCAAGAACGTCCACCTATCGGGAGGAGTCGGCATCGGCGGAGTCTTGGAACCCATGCAAGCTAGCCCGACCATCATCGAAGACAACTGTTTTATTGGTGCACGCTCCGAAGTCGTTGAAGGCTGCATCGTGCGCGAAGGCTCGGTTCTTGGCATGGGCGTCTTTATCGGAAAGTCGACTAAGATCGTTGATCGCGATACAGGGTTAGTGACCTATGGTGAGGTTCCAGCAGGGTCGGTCGTTGTGGCAGGCTCTATACCGTCTAAGGGCGGAATAAATCTTTACTGCGCAGTGATCGTGAAGAAGGTCGACGCCCAGACGCGCAGCAAGACTAGCATCAACGAGTTGCTGCGAGATTAAGCTAAGAGAGTGTCTATACGGTGAGGAGGATGCAACACATACTCGCGCTTGCCTCATAGCCCCCAGAGTTAGTGGGCAACACTTAAAGTTATTATTTCAACATTTAAGGAAAACGGGTGCCACATAAGACCCCACGGCTCGATTGCTAGTTGGCTTAGCATGAAGTAAAGACGGTGGCCTAAAGGTTATCAGTTACACGAAAACCTTGCGGAATGCGGTCTTGGCCCGACAGGATCAGGTCGCACATGACTTTTGCCACATTTGGGGCCATGCCAAAGCCTATTTTGAAACCTCCGTTAGCAATGTAGTGTCCCGCACGGCCAGGCCATTCGCCTAACATAGGCGCGCGGGTTTTGGCGCGTGGCCGAATACCCGCCCAGCGGGCGACGATAGGCGCATACTGCAATATGGGTAAGGCTGCCAAGGCCTTGGCATGCAGCGCCTCGCCTGCTGCATCGAACTCTTCGGTAATCCACTGATTTTCTGAAGTTGAACCGATGGCGACCGTGCCGTCGGCGTGAGGTACGATATGCAAGCCATCGACAAACAGTTGTGGCAGAGCAGCGGCGTCATAGGCTAGCGACAAGGCCTGACCCTTTACACCCGAGCCCATGAGACGCCCAAAATGCTGCGACAGGTTTTGCAACCCCGCTGCTCCGGCTGCCCAAACAATTGCTCCCTGCGCATCACCACTGCGGATGATCTCGCCACCCTTTGCTGTGATTGCAGCACAGAGTGCTCTAAGCGCCATGCGGGGCGACAAGCGGGCAGTCAGCGTGTCGTGAACTAATTGCCCTGACGGGGTGACAGGCTCCCAAGCAGCACCCGTGGCAGGGATGACCTGCCAGATTGCTTTGCTCTGCCACAAAATCGCTGCTTCGGCTGCTCGAACTTGAGCATTGGCAATAGCCTGCGCATTAACCAAGGGCTGTAAGCGGCCCGAGCGCAGGTAACCAGTAGGCAAAGCCGAAGCGGCACTCACTTCTTCCCACCAGCTCTCGGCCATCAGTAAGCTTTCTAGTTGAAAGGCTTTCTTGGAATTCCAATTCTCCGGCACATGTGGAGCTAGCGCACCAACTAATCCGCCTGAGGCCCCCGCTCCTGGTCCCTTTGGGTCTATTACGCGGACACGGGCACCGCGGCGGGTAGCTTCCCACGCGATGGAAAGGCCGAAGATACCTGCATACATAACCGTCAGATCAATACTTGCCATTCCATCATGCCTTGCGCATTGTCCGCTGCAGTTCAAGAGTTTAGAGCACATGATAGTCGACGAACAGGGCGTGACGTGGCAAAATAGGGGGGTCCCTGTTTCGCGTCGTTTCGACGACCCTTATTTCTCGCTTTTCGATGGTTTGGCCGAAACGCGACATGTATTTTTGGCCGGGAACAAGCTGCCCGATCGCCTGTGCGACGGGTTTCACGTGGCGGAACTGGGTTTTGGGACGGGGCTAAATATGCTGGCACTGTTGATCGCATGGGCGGCCACGGGGCGGGCTGGCAGGCTACACTACACCAGTTTCGAGGCCTATCCGCTAGCGGCAACCGATATTGCCCGCGCCTTACGCTGTTTTCCTGAAGTGCAGACGGTGGCAAGGCCGTTTTTAGCTGCATGGGACGCTGGTCAGCGGCGTTTTTCACTAGCGGGGATTAATGTCAATGTGGTGATCGGTGACGCCCGCGAAACGCTGCCTGCATGGGATGGCCGCGTCGATGCGTGGTTTCTCGATGGGTTTTCTCCAGCCAAGAATCCTGAACTGTGGTCGCCCAAAATTATGACCGAAGTAGCAACACATACTCTAGTGGGCGGCAGTTTTTCCACCTATACGGCAGCAGGCCATGTGCGTCGGTCGTTAGAAACGGCAGGCTTTAGAATCGAACGGGTGGCAGGTCACGGGCGCAAGCGTCATATGACAACAGGAAGAAAATGGGTCTGAACCGCATCAAGAGCATCTGGCTGATGGTGGCTGCCGATCATCTGCTACGAAAACCCCGAGACGAATGTGGTGCAGTACTATACCTATTTGCAGATCGTCTTCGTCATTATTGTCTAAATCGTAATTTATGATTGAAGACATGACCCCTAACACAACGACACAGAACACTCGTGTGGGCATCTGGCTAATGATTGCAACCACGCTGGTCTTTGCGGCACAGGACGGCATTTCACGCCATTTAGCTGAATCCTATCCGGTGCAAATGGTGGTAATGATCCGCTTCTGGTTTTTTGCCGGTTTTGCCATAACGCTAGCCGCTCGCCAGCCCGGCGGTATCCGCGCTGTCATCCGCACGCAACATCCCTGGCTACAGCCGTTACGAGGCGTTCTGCTCGCCATTGAAGTCTGCGCGATAGTTTTGACCTTCCTCAAACTAGGTCTAGTTGAGACCCACGCCGTCTTTACTTGCTACCCGCTAATAGTCGCTGCCCTGTCGGGTCCAATCCTCGGCGAAAAGGTCGACTGGCGCCGCTGGATGGCAATACTGATTGGCTTTGTCGGAGTATTGATCATCCTCAAACCCGGCGCCGCAATGTTTTCACCTTGGGCTCTAGTATCAATGCTGTCAGCCTTTCTCTTCGCCGTCTATGGGCTACTTACCCGTTATGTAGCGCGCAAGGACAGCGCGTCGGTCAGCTTTTTCTGGACCGGAATCGGCGGGGCGGTGACGATGACGTTGACCGGTATCTGGTATTGGACACCCATCGTTGGGACGGACTGGCTCTGGATGGGAACGCTGTGCTGTACCGCTTGTATGAGCCATTGGCTGCTGATCAAAGCCTTTGCCGTGGCCGAAGCCTCGGCCATTCAGCCGTTTGCTTATTTACAACTGGTCTGGGCATCAGGCATCGGCTTGGTATTCTTCGGTGAAAGCATACGCACAAATGTGACTATCGGGGCGACGCTGGTGGTGACCGCAGGTCTCTTTACCCTCTGGCGCCAAAAGATCAGGGCGTGTTAGACATGAGCCGTGTAACAAGCGCTAGAAGCCGTGCTCGGGCTTCGGGTAAGGGGCGATCGTTCAGCCCCATGATTCCTCGCGCAAGGAAATGCCCTGTCACGACCAGTCCCTGCTCGATTTCGACACTGGTGCCTCGACCCTGACCCATCAGCACCTGCGGCAAAGGAAGCAGGCGTGATGCCCAGTCACCCGCCCCCGCACGACTGACGGCACGCCCCGTTTTGGGGCTAACAAAAGCCAGATCGTCGCGACTACCAGTGACAGCACAACGCGATAAGTCCAGCCCAAAGCCAAGCTCATCTAAAAGCAACATTTCCCAGCGCAAGTAATCAGATAACCAGTCGTCACCCTGTTCCATCGCGTCGAGTAAAGGCAGCGTAGCATGATAAAGCACACCATGATCAGCGCGCTCCGGCATGGCCGTATGCAAAAGGGCACAAAGCGCATTCAGTCCGGATAATGCCAAATGATCAGACAATAACGCGACGCGACTGCGCAGCGGCTCCACGGTATAGGCTCCAATATGCGCATCAAGTCGCGCACGCCAAGTTACCTGCAGTTGCGTACCGGGCTGTAGCACGGGCGCAAGCTTGCGCGAGGTGCCGCCGCATACAGCACCAACATGGCGGCCATGAGCCGCTGTGAAAACCTCGATGATCGCGGTGCTTTCGCCATGCGGACGGACCGAGAGCAAAATACCTTCGTCGCGCCATTCCATAGTCTGACTATCCACCCTACAGGCCAAAACGCAACCCGTAGAAAAGGGATTCACTCCGTCGAAAAACCAAAAGAAGGTAAATAAGTTGGACTTGACGCCTCACCGCAACTCCCACTGTCATACTGACGCTGGTGTTCATCAGGCGATGGTCAAGGTCTTGATCTAGGTGAATGGTTGGAAAGAGTAACAAGCACGGTGCGGCTATTCATCACCCTTGTGGCCAAAAGACTTCAGTCACGCAAACCATCCTGATCCAGTAGTGTGCGACCTTGACGATCTTCAACCTCAATCAGCCACAGGTCAAAATCCCGCGCTTTTTGCCGCGCCAGAACTGCATCGACCTCAACTTCGGCCCCTTCGGCAAGCACCACCCATGTCCGCCCGTTGGTCTCAAAATCAATTGACCGTTGAAAGGCCTGCGCACGGCCATCCATCGTGACCGATTTCACAATCACTGCCCCCGCCGTGGCATCCCCCCGCGCGATGACATAGGCTGCGATATTCGCCAGCCGCAGTCGATTCAGATAAGCCGAAACCCATATTCCGCTAGTTAAACGCACAGCTCTTTTCGCCTTTCATGCGGGTTCAAATATCCTCGGAAGGGCAGATAACACTCCTGAAATTGGTTAAAAGGCACGGCTTTGCAGAAAATTCACTTTTCTGTCAGTATGAAAATAAGTTGAAGATGGGGCATTAGCCTTAGTCGCCGTCTTTAAAATCAAGCCCCATTTCTGAATAACGCTCTTTCTCTTCCAACCAGTTTGGACGCACCTTGACCGTCAAAAATAGATGCACCGTGCGGTCAAGGAAGACTGAAATCTCGGCTCTTGCCTGCTTACCAACAGCCTTTATCGTCTCACCGCCCGAACCAAGCAAAATGCCCTTATGCCCGTCACGCACCACATAGATCACCTGATCAATACGGGTCGAGCCATCCTTGCGGTCTTCCCATTTCTCGGTTTCGACCGTGAGCTGGTAGGGTAGTTCTTCATGCAAACGCAGGGTCAGCTTTTCGCGAGTCATCTCCGCCGCGATCATCCGCATCGGCAGGTCGGCAATCTGGTCCTCGGGATAGAACCATTCGCTTGCCGGAACCTCCTTTGCCAGCCAATCGCGCAGATCATCGACACCATAACCACGTTTGGCACTGATAATGAAGGTGCGCGCAAACGGGAAGGCTTCGTTCATGGATTCCGTCAGGCATAATAGGTTTTCGGCCTTGATTCTGTCGATTTTGTTGATTGCAAGCACCACCTGCATTTTACGCGGAATTTTGTCCTTAAGGTTATCTATGATGCCCTTTACGCCCTCGGTTATCCCGCGATGTGCCTCGATTAACAGCACGATGATATCGGCATCTGCCGCCCCACCCCATGCAGCGGAGACCATCGCTCGATCAAGTCTGCGGCGTGGAACAAACAAGCCCGGCGTATCGATAAACACGATCTGTGACTGTCCCGCCATGCAAACACCACGGATGCGCGATCGTGTAGTCTGCACTTTGTGCGTGACAATCGACACCTTGGCCCCAACCATCCGGTTCAGCAGCGTTGATTTACCAGCGTTTGGCTCGCCAATTAGGGCAACGAAGCCCGCACGTTTCGGATCAAGGTCTTCAGTGGTTCTGGTCGACTGGCCGAGATCATCAGTCATTCTCGGCCTCCATGCGAGCAAGAAGCGTCCGCGCCGCTATTTGTTCTGCTGCGCGTTTACCGCTGGCACGACCTGTCGCGGATTGACCCGTCTTCAAGCGGACCTCGACGGTGAAAATGGGCTTATGATCGGGGCCTTCCCTATCGGTCTCGAGATACGTAGGTTGCGGCAGGCCACGAGCTTGCGCCCATTCCTGAAGCGCAGATTTCGGGTCGCGGGCATTGGCTTCGGCATTAGCAATACGGCTACCCCAGAGACGCAGCACCATGTCGCGGGCAACCTCAAAGCCTGCATCTAGATAGACGGCGGCGATCAACGCTTCCATTGCGTCGCCAAGTAGCGCCTCTTTTCGACGCCCGCCAGAGAGCATTTCTGAGCGCCCCAGTTTTAGCACATCACCCAAACCCACCTCGCGAGCAACCTCAGCACAGGTCTCCTGTCGCACCAGCGCGTTGAAGCGCGGAGCAAGCTTACCTTCCGCAGCCTTATCATCGGCGTGAAACAGCGCAGTTGCTATCGAAAGTCCAAGAACACGATCACCAAGAAATTCAAACCGTTCGTTCGAGGGTCGCGTAGGCGACGAGATCGAAGAATGCGTAACAGCTCGCAACAAAAGCTCCGGACGACAGAAGTCATGTCCGATGCAAGTCGAAAATGCCACAAGTTCCGCAGAGAGTTTTATCCTTGGACGGTTCACTCGATCGCCTTAAAAAAACGGTCGGCCCGCCATGTCCAGAAATAGAGCATCGACTGTCCGGCAGACGAGAAGATCACGCGGTCGGCGCGACCGATCAAGTATTCGGCAGGGATGAAGCCTACACCGCCCACGGCCTGATCGAAGCGACTGTCCTGCGAATTGTCACGATTATCACCCATGAAAAAGTAATGCCCCGGTGGCACTGTGAATACATCTGTGTTGTCGACAAAGCCGTTGTCGTCGATGTTGAGCACGTTGTGCTTAACGCCGTTTGGTAGAGTTTC
The DNA here is from genome assembly GCA_020852535.1 of Paracoccaceae bacterium. Taxonomy (GTDB): domain Bacteria; phylum Pseudomonadota; class Alphaproteobacteria; order Rhodobacterales; family Rhodobacteraceae; genus Paragemmobacter. The sequence goes on from JADZAO010000028.1 coordinate 9,160, forward strand.
GACAGATCGGCTGCTAGTACAGATGCCGCCTTCGCCAACAGAGCCGTTCTCACAGCGCGGCAAGTTAGCCATCGGCCCTTGCTTTTCATAGATTTCTTCGAAAATGCCTGCCGCTTTCTGTGGAACTTCAGTGCCGTTCAGAAAAACGACGCCATTCTTCATTTGTACTGTATCACCCGGTAGGCCGATCAAGCGCTTGATAAAATCAGTACCGTTCACAGGATGACGGAATACCACCACATCTCCGCGTTCGGGTTCACTGCCGAGGATGCGACCCGAGATTGGGCATAAAGAAAAGGGGCAGGAATAGCGCGAATAACCATAGGCCATCTTGTTGACAAAAAGGAAATCACCAATCAGCAGCGTGTCCTTCATTGAGCCTGATGGAATCCAAAAAGGCTGAAAAAAAAGGGTGCGGAACAGCCCCGAGATCAGCAATGCATATACGACCGTCTTGATCGTTTCGACCAGACCGCCGTCGGCCTTTGCCGTGTTTTTAGTCATACTTAGTTCTTTCCCAAAAGCACAACCGCACAAACAGCGGTAATCGGCGCTACATGCGCGGGCCCGAAGGCCGTGTCAAGTTCGGCAGATATTACGTTGCTAATGGGACAACCGCAGCCAAAGGCCGAGCTTCGATTATTACGAAGGCCTGTGCCCAAGGATGATCATCAGTTAGCGTCACATGGATTACCGCCTCAAAACCAGCAGGTGTCATCGCGGCGAGTCGTTCTGCCGCCCATCCGGTGACATGCATCACTGGCTGACCGGACCGAAGGTTCAATCCGGCCATATCTTTCCACGAAATACCCATGCGTAGACCGGTGCCCAGCGCCTTGGAGCAAGCCTCTTTGGCGGCCCAGCGTTTGGCATAAGTGGCGGCTACGGTACGTAGGCGGCTGTTTGCTTTGCGCTGTTCATGTTCAGTAAAGACACGAGTTAGAAAACGATCGCCGAAGCGGGTGATCGTCGCCGCAATTCGTTCGATGTTGGCGAGGTCTGATCCGATGCCGAGGATCATGCGACACACACCAAGATTTTCGCGAAAAATGCGACGGCTAGATTATTTGCAGAAAGATCCGTCACGCTATCTCCTCACGAGCAATATCCATGCGACGGCGCATTTCGTCCAGCGCACCTTCCAACCCGAGAAAGACCGCCTCACCGATCAGAAAATGACCGATGTTCAGTTCCATCACCTCGGGCATAGCAGCGATAGGGCCCACATTGTCATAGGTCAGGCCGTGGCCCGCATGGACTTCCATTCCCAGCGAATGTGCCAGCGCGGCACCGCGCCGCAAACCATTAAGTTCGGCTTCCGCTTCAGAAAATCGCTCTTTGGCATGAAATTCCGAATAAAGTCCCGTGTGAAGTTCCACCACCGCAGCACCAACGGCGGCACAGGCTTTGATCTGGTGAATGTCGTGGCTAATAAACATTGACACGCGGCAGCCCGCCATTGTCAGTTCGCCCACATAATCAGTCAGCCGAGCCTGATCAGCGGCGACATCTAAACCCCCTTCGGTCGTACGTTCCTCACGCTTTTCGGGGACAAGGCAAACAGCATGCGGTCGCAGTCGCAAAGCGATGGCCTTCATCTCTTCGGTTGCAGCGCATTCAAAGTTCAAAGGAATCGCAAGGCCCGCCTGCAGTGCCTCAATATCGGAGTCGCGAATGTGACGGCGATCTTCGCGCATATGTGCGGTGATGCCATCGGCCCCCGCCGCCTCGGCTAGGAGGGCCGCACGCAGCGGATCTGGCCAAACCGAACCGCGCGCATTACGGAGCGTTGCCACATGGTCGATGTTCACGCCAAGTCGCAGTCGTCCGAGGGGTTTCATCGCGTTGGTCCTTTTAAAAGTCTTGACGTGGTATCAGGGCGCAGAGACGTTTCCTAATCCCCGCCCTTTAACGTGTCGCGCTTGAGTCTTAAGGTAGCCGAAGCTAGCGCATTGCGCAGGCTTTTGCGGCGTTCGTAGCGCTCCTTGGACTTGGCAGCGCGCGCCCTCTGGTAGGCCATAATCAAGGGGATGGTCAAGTAGTAGAACAACAACGATAGCCCAAAACCAGGGATCAACGCGCCAATGAAATATGGTAGATAGATTTCATGCCAGAACTGCACCAACCCGTCCCAACGGGCGTGTTCGGGACCAAAGATCGCCAGCACGTTGAACCACAAATCTTCGCTCGCATTGGCAAAGGCACGCCCGATATAGGCCCCTGTCAGTGGCTTCTCGATTCCCATGATCCAATGGCCAAAAGACATAGCAAATACGGCAAAGAAGGGCGTGGTGATCGGGTTGGTGTTGAAGGTCGCTAAAAGCGCTGCAAAAAGGTTACCGTTTACCGCCCGCGAGGCCACCCATGCGGTGACAAACTGTATACCTGGCAGGGGCAAAAAACCTACTAAAGACCCAGCAAATACCCCGCGTGCAATACGGTGAGGCTGGTCAGGAAGACGTCGCATTCGGTGCAGCACATATTGCACAGCACGTTTAAAACCACCCTGTGGATAGACCATCTCGTGCGTCCATCTCCACAGGGTTCGAGGATCGCGCCGCTTGAAAATCAAATACCGTCTCCCGAATGACCCCGAACCGTGACTGGCTCAGGGCTTACGCGTCATATCGCGGTAGCGAGAAATCTGCGCCACATCGGTCTCGGCCTCAAGCACGGTCATGACCATGTGCAAATGTTCTACATCGCGAAGATCCACATCAATGATTAACCAATAATAGTCTGGCTTGCGATCCGTGAATCTCAAGTCCGAGATATTGGCCTTCTGCTCTCCGATCAAGGTGCATATCCGACCTAGAGTACCCGCATCGTTGGAAATGACAATTTCAAGGCTGACGGTATGTACCGCAGCATGGCGGCCCGAATGCCAGTGCAGGTCAATCCAGCGATCAGGTTGTTCTTCGAATTCTTCCAGCGCGGGGCAGTCGATGGAATGTATGACCACATCCTGTCCACGATACGTGATGCCCACAATCCGTTCGCCCGGGACAGGCTGACAACAGGGGGCAAGGCGGAAAGACTGGTCCTCGGGTAGGCCAATCACGGTACAAGTCCCATCGACCTCCTCCGCTTGTTTGCCGACAAGGTTGGGATAAAGTAGATCCACCACCCGGCGGGCGGTCACTTTGGCCGACCCGAGACGGGCCATCAGGTCCATTTCGTCGGCCAAACCCATCATCTTCGCCGCCGTACGTAGCGCCTTGTCAGTGGCTTTCTTGCCAACATGGTCAAAAGCCGCGCGTGCGAGTTCCTGACCGAGCTTTACAAAACGACCACGATCCTCTTCGCGCAAACTTTTGCGGATCGCGGCTTTAGCACGGCCTGTCGTTACGATATCAATCCAGCTCGACTGTGGGCGCTGACCCTCGGCAGTAATAATCTCAACCGACTGCCCGTTTTTCAGGCGAGTCCAAAGTGGCACGCGTATGCCGTCGATTTTAGCTGAGATACAAGAATTGCCGATGCGTGTATGGATTGCATAGGCATAATCTAAGGGAGTAGCGCCACGCGGAAGCTGGATCATGTCACCCTTGGGCGTAAAGCAAAACACCTGATCGGAGTAAATTTCCATCTTCACGTGTTCAAGAAATTCGTCATGGTCATCTTCGTTGAAACGCTCGGCTAGTGTGACGATCCAATTCGCCGGATCGACGGCAAAGGGATTGATAGCCCGCACACCCTCACGATAGCTCCAATGCGCTGCAACACCAGCTTCGGCAACTTCATGCATCTCGCGAGTGCGTATCTGCACTTCGACCCCCTTGCCATCACGACCAGACACGGTGGTGTGGATCGAACTGTAGCCGTTATTCTTGGGTTGGCTGATATAATCCTTAAACCGGCCCGGAACAGCCTGCCAGTGCCCGTGAATCACGCCAAGGATACGGTAGCAATCAGCAACCGACCCGCAGATAACGCGAAAACCATAAATGTCCGAAAGGCGAGAAAAAGCGAGGTCTTTTTCCTGCATCTTGCGCCAGATGGAATAGGGCTTTTTCGCACGACCATAAACATCGGCGTCGATATTAGCTTTTTCCAGTTCAGTACGAATATCAACGGTAATCTTGTGCACCACATCGCCCGTTTCGCGCTGCAACGTGATGAACCGACGGATAATGGAATTGCGTGCTTCGGGATTTAACACACGAAAAGCGAGGTCTTCTAGTTCTTCCCGCATCCATTGCATCCCCATGCGTCCTGCAAGCGGGGCGAAGATTTCCATCGTTTCACGAGCCTTCTGGGCCTGTTTTTCCGGCGACATCGACTTGATAGTGCGCATATTGTGCAAACGGTCGGCGAGCTTAACCAAAATCACACGCAGGTCTTTTGACATGGCCATAAAAAGCTTACGAAAATTCTCGGCTTGCTGACTTTGCGCCGACGACAGTTGCAGGTTTGTAAGCTTGGTTACCCCATCGACCAGTTCGGCCACTTCGTTCCCGAACAGCTCGGCCACTTCGGCATAGGTCGACCGCGTGTCTTCGATGGTATCATGCATAAGGGCGGTGATGATGCTCGCATCATCCAGCCGCTGTTCGGTCAGGATTGCCGCAACCGCCACGGGATGGGTAAAGTAGGGCTCACCCGATTTACGCACCTGCCCCTCATGCATCTGGAATCCATAGGTATAAGCCTTGCGGATCAGGTCGGCATTGGTGCGCGGATTATAGTTGCGGACGAGGGCGATGAGGTCTTCGACGTCAATCATCATCGCCCCGCATAGGGTCGGCCCAAAGGCCGACCTGTCACTTTTCGCCTTGCGCTTTCATCAATGCGCGCAACAGCTTTTCTTCTGACATATCATCCTGCATCGGACGATCCGTCTCACCTGACATCAAAAGAGCCATCTGATCTTCTTCTGGCTCGTCGACCTCAATTTGAGTCTGATACGATTCGATCATCCGCTCACGCAGGGCCTCAGCGGACTGAGTTTCCTCAGCAATCTCACGCAAAGAGACGACGGGATTCTTGTCGTTGTTGCGATCGATGGTTAGAGGAGAGCCTGACTGGATCTCACGAGCCCGATGCGCAGCGAGAATTACCAGTTCAAATCGGTTTGGCACTTTATCAACGCAATCTTCGACCGTCACGCGGGCCATATGCTACTCCAATTCGAATGGGGGCAATAGACAATCTTTCTAATCGTAGGCTTTGATCTTTACAAGCGTTGAATCAAACCGCTAGCGGAACGATCTGATCGTGGTCACTAGCAGGAATAGCCGCAAGCATTTCAAGTATAGTGAGACCAAGCAAAGGATGGCGCCAATCAGGGGCTACATCGACCAACGGGACCAAAAAGAAAGCGCGGTCTTGTAGACGTGGATGGGGCAGAATCAGTTGGTTGGGCGTTTGTGTCCGCTGCTTGGCAGGGTCGAGATTTCGCCAGCAAGTCTGAGTTGCAACATCGGGCAGCACAGTCGCGCCAAAAGCGACAAGATCAAGGTCGAGCGTCCGCATTCCCCAGCGTTGTTCGCGCTTACGACCAAAATTATCTTCAATCAAGTGCAACAACGCTAGAGTGCGAGCCGCATCCCATCCCACAGGAATTGGTCCAGCTGCAGCGACATTCACATAATCGGGACCGGCCCCAGCAGGAAAGCAAGGAGTAGCATAGAATTTGCTAAAATTAAGAGTAGAAAGCCCTGCATCACACAGAGCGGAACAGGCCAAGCGCAGCGTGGTTGTCGGTGATTGGTCGCCAAGTGGCAAGTTTGCGCCCATTACAACCAGTAGTTGATCAGATAAGGAGGTCAAATACCGAGCCTTTCATATATCTTATCTGTCGCGGCCCAGATTGAATAATTGCGCGCTGATTTAAATACAGCACTAAAAGCTATTGCTTTGTGGCAAACAGCCAGATTGGCAATGTGCAGAACGAACGCCAATAATCTAAATGAAAAATCTTCTTCACCGTTTTGCATAAACCGCTAACTACCCCTATACTCGCAAGCGAACCGCCCGAGAATATTTAAACGAGCGCAAATAGTAAGCAAATTTTAACACTTTTTCATATATTATGTGCACCACCTGTACATCAGGAAATTCCTCTCGCTACGCTTGACTTCGTCCCCCTGCCACCGCATCACGCCGCATTACCAGCCGCAGGGAAAAACCATGCTCGACTTGACCCGCGTATTAACAGAGGCTCGGATTCCCGAATTGCCAAACCCCTACTTCGGCAAGGTCCGCGACTGCTACGACCTACCCGATAACACGCGTATCCTAATCTCATCCGACCGAATCTCCGCCTTCGACCGCATACTCGCAGCGATCCCCTACAAGGGCCAAGTACTTACACAGACAGCTAAATTCTGGTTCGAGGTGACCGCAGACATCTGCCCAAACCATGTAATCAGCTATCCCGATCCCAATGTGGTAATTGGTAAACATTTAACCATCCTACCGGTAGAGATCGTAGTGCGCGGCTATCTTGCAGGCACCACCGGAACCTCGATACTGACACTCTATAAGCAAGGCCATCGCACTATGTATGGCTATGTCCTACCCGATGGCTTGCGCGACAATCAGATCCTCCCGACCCCAATCATTACCCCCACATCCAAAGCCTTCGACGGCGGGCATGACGAACCATTAACAGCCGAATATATCGTTTCTAAAGGTATTCTTACAAAATCCCAATGGAACACGGTCTCCTCCAAAGCTCTTACCCTCTTTGCCCGCGGCCAGAAGATAGCCGCCGAGCGAGGGTTAATCCTCGTCGATACCAAATACGAATTTGGCACAGACGAGGCTGGCAACATCCTAATCGCCGATGAAATCCACACCCCCGATTCCAGCCGCTACTGGCTGGCATCGGGTTACGCCAAAGCCTTTGCCTCAGGCACACGCCCGCCCAGCTTCGACAAGGACATAATCCGATCATGGGTCGCCGCCCACTGCGACCCCTATACCGATAAAATCCCTGAAATTCCCGCCGAGATAATCGCACAAACCGCGCAAGTCTATATCAACGCATTCGAGGTTATCACTGGTCAAGCATTCGTTCCCGACACCAGCGGCGACACCCCTTTAGCCCGTGTACGCCAAAACCTGAACCCTTGGTTTCGTTGAAATTTTTTACCAAAATCGTACAATCGACTAAGCTCATAGAAACCCAAAACGCCATAAGATAATTTTCAATTATGACGAAGTTCTGATCGTCTCACAATTCATTCTCACCGCCGACTTACGTAACAACCGTCTGGACTTTTCCATCGGACGCTAAGCTCAACAAAAGTAAGCACCTCTATAAGGTTTTCAACGCAACTAATAACATCTTAAGCTCCAATATAGAACTGGCACTGATCAACGATGACCCAGTCACCACTTGGGTCGATCACTAAACTATCTCCCAACTTCCCGCGAATTGACCCAAGACACTCTGCACCCGCGCGCCCTCGGCCACCGGACAGGTCACGCGCGCCACCGACCCGCGTTTACTATCCTCGATCACCTCTGCAACACGGGCGATCAGCCCTACCTCTGCAAATGCGGCATCATAGACACGCGCTATTGCTAGCCGCCGCAAATCAGGCTTGAATACCTTGCCCAATGCAGTTTTTGGGAGTTTATCCAGCACCTCGACATATTTAGGCACGGCGGCACGCTCAGAAATATGCTCCTGAGCAAAGGCCAGCAATTCCATCGCCGTCACCTCTCGGCCCTCCACCAGTTCAACATAGGCACAAGGAAGCTCTCCCGCATACGCATCGGGCTGGCCAATCGCACCAACTACCGCAACAGCCTCGTGCTTAATAAGCGCTTCTTCGATGATCAAAGGGTCAATGTTATGCCCGCCACGAATAATCAGATCCTTGGCCCGTCCCGTAATGAACAGATACCCTTCTGTATCCAGCCGCCCCAAATCCCCAGTCCGCAAAAAGCGCTCCTCGGCGAAAAGATCGTAATTCTTGTCAACCTCGGTATAAACTGACCCTTCATAAACACCCGGACTCGAGACGCAAATTTCACCGACCTCATCCACCACGCATTCACGAAAACCCTCCGACCCCTTCTGCAATATCAGCACATGCGTATAGGGAAGGGGCAGACCGACAGACCCAATCTTCTTGGTGCCCCCCGGCGGATTAACCGCCACCAGACAAGTGCATTCAGTCAGGCCATAGCCTTCGACCGTCTCGATTCCAGTCACCTTCAAAAACCGCGAATAAACTTCGACCGGCATAGAGGCAGAACCTGAAAATACGTTCTTCAACGTCGAAATATCCGCATTAATCGGGCGCTGCATCAACATGGCCAGCGCCGTTGGCACAGTGATCAAATAAGTACATTTCCAGCGCTGCACCAACTTCCAAAGATTATCCATCACCCCCGCCCCACGATAACCCGCAGGAGTAGGAAAGACGACATGCGCACCAGATGCGATCATCGACATAAGAATCGGATAGACCGCAAACACATGAAACAAAGGCAAAGGGCACATGACCACATCGGTCTCGCGGAACAACAGCCGCGCACCAAGCCAGCCATTATAAACCATGCCTGAAACCTTATGTTGGACCATTTTAGGCATGCCGGTCGTGCCACCAGTGTGGAAATAAGCAGCCACACGATCAATCTGCTCGTCGACAAAATTCAACACATCAGCCCGCTGCGTTGTAAGCTCGCTTCGGAAATCCTTTACCACGGCGGAATGAGAATGGCGGTTCTTCGGCCTGACCACAGGGATCATCCATCCCATAGGCGGTGCAAGATAAGGCGTCAGGTCCACTTCCAACACGACCTTAACTCCCGGCGCATGGCACAGCGCTTCAGCCACTTTCTGCGCCACATCGGTCTTAGGAAAGGCCCGCAAAGTAACGACAATCTTAGCTTTAGTCTCGCGCAATATGGCACTGATCTGTTCTGCTTCAAGCAAAGGATTGATCGGGGTCACGATCCCCACCACCGCCCCGCCCAACAACGCCACCACTGTCTCCAGACAGTTGGGCAACACACAAGCAACCACATCGCCCTCACCCACACCAAGACTACGGAATAAGTTGGCAGCCTGGGTAACCTGACTAAACAACTCGCCCCATGTCATAGTCAGGGCCTTATCCTTCGGACCAGAAAACAACTGAAAACTAATCGCAGGCCTAGGCCCATACGCATCGTTTGCGCAACGCAGAAAACCATGAATCGAGCGCGCGATGTCACGTTTGTCCCACGACTTTTCAGCCTCAATGGCCTTCAGATCCGCCAAACTGGCGAATAATCCCATGATATTCCCCTGTCATCCATCGCGGTCCCTCGGGTTTTCCAAGGGAATCTGATCGAACATAGTAGACAGATACCTCGCCTCGCAAGGCTGCACCTAAATGCAGCTTCACGCCTGTCCGTCAGTGAACTGCAACCTTGCCAACCGCGCGTAAAGCCCGCCCTCAGCCACCAGCGCCTCGTGCGTGCCGGTCGCCACAATCCGCCCAAGATCAAAAACTATGATCCGGTCAGCCCGTTTCACCGTAGCCAGCCTATGCGCTACCACCAGCGTCGTACGCCCTTCCGAAAGACGTTCCACCGCCGTCTGTACTGCGCGCTCGCTTTCGGCATCCAATGCACTAGTCGCCTCGTCCAACAACAACACTTTGGCATCGCGCAAAATCGCCCGGGCGATCGCCACACGCTGCTTCTGTCCACCCGACAACATCACACCGCGCTCACCCAACCACGTGTCATAACCCTGCGGCAATTTGGTCAGGAAATCATGCGCCGCCGCTGCCTTAGCGGCCGCTTCCACCTCAGAATCGGTAGCTTCAGGCCGCCCAAAACGAATGTTCTCACGGGCAGAAGCGGCAAAGATCACAGGGTCTTGCGAGACCAAAGCGACGGCACGACGAAAGTCGACCCGCTCCATATCACGCAGATCAATCCCATCAAACCGCACCACACCCAATTGCGGGTCATAAAAGCGCATTAAAAGCTGCAAAATCGTAGTCTTTCCTGCACCCGAAGGCCCTACCAACGCCACCATCTCGCCCGGACGTACCACCAGCGAAATCCCCATAAGCGCTGAAACATCAGGCCGCGACGGATAGCGAAAAGTCACCTCATCAAAGACAATCTCACCCCGCACAGGACGCGGCAGCGCCCTAGGTATCGTCGGATCATTCACCGTGTCGTCAGTCCCCAACATCTCAACCAAACGCTCGGTCGCTCCGGCGGCCCGCTGCACCTCACCCCAGATTTCAGACAAGGCCCCAACAGCCCCCGACACCATCACCGCATAAATCACAAATTGCACCAACTCGCCGGGACTCATCACCCCGGCCCGAACATCGCGCGCGCCAATGCACAAAACCCCAACAATACCCGTAACAGTGAGGAAAATAACGATCACGGTCATCAGCGACCGCACTTTAACCCTCGTCTGCGACGAACGGTAAGCCTTCTCGATCACATCCGCGAAAGCTGCCCGCGTCTGCCCCTCATTCGTAAAGGCCTGCACCGTCTGGACTGCCGAAAGCGCCTCAGACGCCGCCCCCGACGAGGCCGCGATCCAGTCTTGGTTCTCGCGGCTCAGAACCCGCAAACGCCGCCCCAGCAAGACGATTGGTACCACAATTGCGGGAACAATCAGCAATACCAACCCCGTCAACTTAGCCGAGGTTATCATCAACAGCACCAGTCCGCCTATCAACATAAGCATATTACGCAAGGCAACCGAAACCGAAGACCCAATCAGCGACAGGATCAGAGTCGTATCCGTAGTAATCCGACTCAATACCTCGCCCGTTAACAACCGCTCATAAAATGCGGGCGACATACCCATCACACGATCAAACAGCGCTCGCCGGATATCGGCCACGACCCGCTCGCCCAGTCGCGTAACAAAATAATAGCGAAGCCCCGTGCCTAGCGCCAAAAGTGCCGCAATCACCAAGGCCGCGCCAAAATATTGATAGAGAAGCGCAACATCCTGATTAAACCCGTCAATCACCCACCGCACGGTAATCGGCAACGTGAGGCTCATCCCGGCCGTCACAACCAAGGCAACCGAAGCCATCATCGTCATGATGCGATACGGACGCAAAAAAGGTATGAGTCCCTGCAAGGTTCCCACTTTCTTTGATGCCGGACGGTCGATGATCATGCTGTTGCGGGCCATACTATTTCCTGTCCACTGCGCCGACAGGGTTTAACATCCCCACGCGCACAGACAAGCGCAGGTTTTGTAAAGCTCCCTATCCCACAGCCCCGCTACACCAGCACAAACCTACAGCTGAAAATACAACCTGCGATTAGTCCAACTGCAACCGCTTCAAAAACCAAACACCGTCGATTCAAGGAAATGAACAAATCTCCAACACAGGCCAGAGCCTGCCTGCCACACCACAGGCGCCAGTGATCCAAAAGCTGCAGGCGCATATCTATCCGTCCAAAACGACAGCACTGTCACGGCCTAATCTTGGCCTCTTTGACTAATAGAGCGACAACCGGTCTCACAAAAGTGGAGACCTCAAACACAACCTCTATACCAACGCCGCATATGTCCCTTGGTAGTCCTAGAGGACTCAAATTCCAAGCCGGATATTAGAAGATCCTTACTATATTCATTGAGCGATGAAGCCATCCGTAGGGAAAAACACAAGCTCTCGCTCCATCTTAATCATCATAAGAAAATTGGCGATTCCGGGAGGACTCGAACCCCCGACCCGCCGCTTAGAAGGCGGCTGCTCTAATCCAGCTGAGCTACGGAACCGTTCGTCTATTTTGGGGCAAGCGCACCGATCGTGCAAGCTGTCACCTGAACCAAAGCGTCAAGAAGACCGATTTCGGATCAAGCACATACCCCTTGAAAAACTTGCATTTGACACCCCCCTAACATAAAGTGCCCGTGCCACAATAGATGTCTGCGGCACACCAGTCTCAAGACGCAACAGTCTGAACCCGTCGACTTATGCCTCAGAAACAAGATATCGAGCATTTACTTCGACAACCCGCGTCCTCAATCCTTGACCACCGCACACATAGACTTGATCTCAGCATGGCCGCCATCGATCCGCTTAAAGGCACCCATCCCTACCAAAACCCCGCCATCGCATATCAGGAAGAACCGGATTTCCGACGATACCACTCTTCCTGCACCCATATCCGCCGTGTAGCAGACAAACATAAATCGAGGGTAGCCTTCAGTAAGCTTTCTTGCGTGATCGTCTGCCTCAATGCGTCCAGACGCCCTTACGATCAGTTGCAAAGTTCTCGCCATATCCATGCGGGCGGATCATCGGCTTACGCGTCTTAGGTTCTTGAACATCAAACTCAATACCGCGAGAATTTGCATAGGCTTCCGCCGCTTCTCGCGTGTCAAACCGCAATCGCACCTGTGCTTGTGTATCATTCGAAGAAGTCCAACCCATCAGCGGGTCAACATCTTTCGACATCGCCGGAATAAACTCAAACACCCATCCCTTGATCTTGGCCGTACCCGATTGCATGGTGGTCCGTGCGGGTTGAAAGATACGTGCGCGCATTGAAAAAGGCCTCCTGAATCTCTACCCCATTATGATCGAAAACAGGTAAAAAGTGCAAGCAATAGGTTCGTAATTACAAAGGAGTATTGGTTGACCACAAAAAGTGTGAGTAGGATAGGTGATACAACCGACAGCTTGCTTCTTGCCCTTGGAACATAAAACG
>JADZAO010000029.1 GCA_020852535.1 Paracoccaceae bacterium
ATGACGTGCTCTACCAGCTGAGCTACTGCGGCGCTTCGGGCCTGCTACTACATGCTAGAAAGGAATTCCAGACCTAAGACAGGCATATTTTCGTTCGTGAATTGAAAGGCGCTTTGATCAATTTTGACCCGATCTAAAGACGACGGGGGACTATTAGCCCCCCGTCAAGTGGTTTTAAAACCATTAGCCTTCCTCTCAAGGATATTCTCGAAAGGAAGAGTGCTAGAGTGCTTAGCTGCGTGATAGGAGCGAGTCAGGCCGCATCTTGGCAATGCCGCGGGTGACGAGAGCTGTGAGCACGCATTTGATTAGGTTGCCAGGCAAGAAGGATAGGGAGATAATGGTTGCCTCAGGCAGGGTTTTACCTAGCGCCAGCGCCATGCCGGGAATGCCGAAAGCGTAGAGGACTGGAATGCCGCCGATCAGGCTGCCCACTAAGGCGGCCATTGTCAGAGGAGCCTTCCAGCGCTCGACGATTAGCCCTGCGACGAAGGCAGCCGCCGGAAAGCCGATCAGGAAGCCTGCCGAAGGGCCCGCAAAAACGCCGAGGCCGCCGTGTCCGCCTGATAGCAACGGTAAGCCGAGAGCGACAAGAACGAGAAAGAGGATGACTGCAAGTGCACCGCGCCTTGCGCCCAGTACCGTTCCGCAAAGTGTAACGCCGAGGCTTTGTGCTGTGATTGGTACGCCGAAAGGCAGGTTGATGGCAGGTATGAGGCCCAAAACCGCGATCAGCGCGGCGAAGAGGGCGATGTGGGCGAGATTACGTTCCATTGGTCGTCTCCGAGTTTACTCTACGATTTTTAAATTTGCTCAGCCCCGCGAAGGCAAGGCTTTGGCCATGTGGTTGGTATCTTCGAAGGCGCTAAGTGCAGCGGGGGTGATGCCGCAGGTGCGGTATTCTTTGTAGAACTGTCGTCCTTTATTCCTTGAGTTTTCTGAGGGTTGCTGAATATAATCTGCCAGCGGACTAGGTTTTTTGGTGCGCCGTTCACCATGTAGTTTTGTGATAAAATAATCACATATAGAAGGCGTTAGATCGGAGGTTCTTGGAGCAACCAATAGGGGGCTTTGGGGCTGGCAAGTGTCTTGCGGATTACGTGAAAGCCTTAATGTCGTATTGGTGCTCTGCCTGTTTTTTTCGTTTTTCCGGGTGTGTCCATACACTTTCAATATGGAGAAACTGGTTTTGCCGCATATCATCCGTTTTTGAGATGGCTGCTTTTGTTTCAGCCATGAGCTGCGTGATTGGATAGGCCGAGTGTGGCGATCCCCGCGAAAACTAGTGCGCAGCCCAGCCATTGTACCGGCCCTAGGCGTTCGCCCAGAAAACGCGATGCGAGCAGGATGGTAATTACTCCGAAGGTTGATGCAGAGACCGAGGCATATTCCGCATTTGTCATGCCACCGGTTAGCGTGACAGTGGTTATGGCTGCAACGTCTAGAACGCCCAGAAGCAGTATCGTGGGCCAGAGCTGTAGGGTAGGGCCAAGGTCAGGGCGCTTCAAGGCAACCAAGCCAAGAATTACAAAACTTGCCATGACGCGGCTCGTCAGCGAAACTTGCAACGGCGCGCCGCCTTCCGAGGCCCATTGCGATAGAGCCAGTGTAAAGGCAAAGCCAAGGCAACTGATCACTGCCCAACCGATGGCTGAGGCGCGACTTCCCGAGGCGTTGCCGTTATTCTCGCTTCGGGCGATGAGTGCGATGCCGCCGAGGATGACTGCGGCGCTGATCCATGCCGCTAAGGCAACCGTTCCGCCCCGCGTCAGTTCGAGTGCAACCGTCACTATCGGAGAGGCTCCACAGATCGGGGCCACTAGATAGACCGGCCCGATGGTAAAGGCGCGGTAAAGCCCATAGCCCGCTGCCGCATAGGTTAGACCAGCGAGTAGCGCAAAGCCGAGGCTGGTGCTGTTGAGTGTGATGGAGCTGTTAAGAGCTGCCAGTGGAAGCAACACCAGTACGCCCGTTAGTAACACGCCAGCAAAGAGTACAAGCGTATCAGCCCTAGCCCCGAATATCCGCAGGATGAAATCATGCAGACCCCAGAACAGAGCGGCCAGCAGACCAAGCAAAAGGACGTCCATGTCGGTCTCCGTATAGGGCAGCACAAGTGATACTTGCTTTGCTGTGGTCCACAACCTCGGCGTGCAGAAAACGGGTGATTTTTGATTAATCTTTTTGAATGTGAAAGGTTTCTATAGCCAAAGGCTGGGGAGATCTTCGGAATGTAGACAGGTTGCCAAAGGCAGTATCGTTTAGAAGCGGCACGTCTCCTATGGCATCGCTAGGCAAGCGGAGCGTGTTAGTGGAATCGTTCTTCGTGGGCTGTTTTGAAGCTGAAGATGTTGGGATCGAGGGCCTATGATGGAATAAAATAGACGCGGCGGTATGATGCACTGCAGAACAGTTCGTTCTGCAAGTGTTTTATGTCTATGAGGTTTGTTTGGATTTTTGGCAGCCCGTAGGGGAGTCGAACCCCTCTTACCTGGTTGAAAACCAGATGTCCTAACCGATAGACGAACGGGCCACATTTTCGATGAAGGGCAATTAGCTTGGCCTCTGACAGCGTGCAAGAGAGAAAAACGAAAATCTGTGATGATCTTTTGGGAGCCTTTGTAAGCTTCTGCGAGTAAGGTTTTGCGGAGGCGGGCGAATTCTCTTGGTGAGATGGACGCGTGGGTTCTTATGAAGACGAGCTGTTTTACCGAAGCTTTAGATTATGAGCGTGTCGCGTGCTGCACTGGAACAATTTTTGGGCCAGATGGTATTCATCATTTCACCGGAATAAAATTCGGTTATATGGGATTTGATTGCGACGGATTGAATGCCAGAGGGTTTTATTGCGATGGAATACACAAGGATACTCAGACAAAATATGATCCGAATGATTTTGATAGTAATGGATTAGATAGCTAAGGTTACGATGCGAGTGGATTTTGTGGACAGTGGAGCCGCGACGGCATAAACTGCTATACAGGCACAAAATTCGACAAGCGTGGATTTGATCGGGATGGGTATGGCCGTATCTCGAGGAAAAATCTCAAGGGCCAGTCTCGGCCAGAGTAAATAAATCGGGCGGGCTCACAGTTCGCCCACAACAACTGGAGTGATGAAATGAAAAAACTTAAAGATTTGATCGGACAGCCTGATGGCTTTATGGACGTGTTTTTTAACGCGCTGGTGGGCCACCGTAGGTGGGTGATTGAGGTCTTAGAACTTAATTCCAAACCTAGCCATATGAGAATCACTAATAATTCTAATGACGCTTTTTGGATTATTGCGCGGGGAAAATTTATCGAGGTCTGTGATCAGTTTGATTATGTGCCGTTTTGTAATTTTTTGAATAAAGATGATGAGGGTGCGGATTATAAAGAAATGAATAATGTTTGGCGCTGGGGAAAAAACTCGGAATTCCAGTCTGCTCTAAACGCGGTCTTGTTCAGCGATGAACTTATGGATTTTCTTAAAGAAAATTCTCCAAAGTAAACAGCGTGGCGGACTTACTGGCCCGCCTGTCAATCAAATCAAGACTGATAAAATGAATACTACTAACCTCAAGAATAAAGTCAAAGCTGCGGTTGAGGCTTATAACCTTCTAGGGGATATAGTCACAATTGAAGAGTTTCGCCTCATAAATGAAGCATGCGACGCTGTGTATTGGTCCGTTTATGTAGCAGGCAGGCATCAATTGGTTGGTTAAGAGTGTAGTAGATTGTTGAATTTCATAAGCCGTTGCACGAAGGATTTTTCTGAAAAAGTAGACTGGCTTTTTAGCATTGCAAATGCACCCATGTGCTCAGGTGAACATGAGGAAGGATTTCCCGCACTTCTTTTGGATATTGCGCTCAATGAGTTACGTAAATCCGATTAATTTTCAACCACTACAACAACGAAGACTGAAAAATGATCATCAAAAAAAAATGCATCGCGCTCATGATTAGCACGGGGTTCGTGGCCATAGCGACGACACACGTAGGCGCAGAAGAGGCAGTCACGGAAAAGGAAGTTTTTAACGGGTTTGTAAAACCTGTAATTTTTACTGAAGGACGTATAAGCTACGCTGGTGATGCACCTGATCCTTGGCATATTTACGCTATTGATAAAGCTATACTTGATGGGCTCAGAAGGGAGCATGGTGAACGTGTAGTCTTTGATGAGATCAGCACTGAATATGAAGGGTTGTGTAATTCTTGGAGAATGTTGGTCGAAACTGGTAAATCTGATTTTTTAACAACACGGATAAATAAAGAGGCAAAAAGCTTTGGGGATAACAGGAAGGAAAGAATAAGCAGCGAGGTCGAATACGAATATCAGCAGTGTAAAGATGATAAATGGCCATTCTCTGCGCCTGAATGCGAAATTCGTGACCAAATCCGACAGCGTTTAGAAGCGCATGAAAAAAATGAAGGGAACGAAGACAATGAGGTCTGGGCATATGAAAAAAAGATTGATGCCAGCATAGTTGAATACCTGCGCGGCATAAAAACCGATAGAGTTTATAATAATATGCAGGAGATTGGCGTAAGCGGAATGGCACGAGAAGTATGTGATACCATACCAGAGGTGAAGGCGTTCATAAGAAAATGGGACGACTTTTATGTCGAACAGGACGAAGTAGACAAAGCGTTTGAGAAACATAAAGTGGACTTGAGTGACATAATTACTAACACCGAAAAGTGAAATTATGACAACATTCGAAAAAATGACAGATCCAGACGACATCCCGTTTTATGGAGAGGGTGGATACAACAAGGCAGGCAGAGATTGCAGCGGTTGTGACCGGCGTGGGTTTAATTGTCGGGATAAACACCGCATCACCGGTGAAAATTTTGATCCAGAGGGTTTTGATGTTAATGGCCTCGACAAGAACGATTATGATCTTTTAGACTGGAACATAGAAAAAATCCACCCTGACACGGGAACAAAAGGGCTATTTCCGCGTGTATGGGGGAGCCCTTTTAGCACATGAAGACCACAAGCTTTCAAAAGGGCAGTACCAGCAGGATCAGTGGTCCTGAACAACCATCGTGCCCGGGATAAATGGCCAATCGTCCGCGCCTTCGGATCCTTTCGAGCCTGAAATCCTTGATTTGCTTTGCCAAAATCATGAAGAAACGCCAGCACGGATAGTCGATCTAAGGTTACCTCTTCTAATGCGGGCCTTTGCGCAGCGGACGTTAAGCGAGCACGGGTGACAGGACGAGCAATCAAGCGTCGAAACACTCCAGCAACGTCTGCGGAATGATGAGTTAACGAGAGTTCATTTTTATCTTTTATTTTTGCCCATGAGTTCAATATTTTATACTTTCATTGAGGGATCTTAATATATTAAGATGGTCAATATTATAACTCGCACAATTTCTAGATCAAAGTAATGTGATTATTATAATTTAAGGTTTTTAAATTTATTTGATGGTTTTTAGTTGGAATGTAAAGTTTGCTCATGACGTTTTCCCTCTGTGGAATGTATCCGCTCATACGATGGTCACTTGTTTTGATTATTGAAGTGACGGCAACGGGTATCAAGCTAGACGGCTTAACGCCGTGCGGAGGTCTTTTGCCTATGTGTGGAATAAATTTTCCGTCAATAATTTACACTAGAAGTAGGCGAAAGACGCCTCAGATATAGAGCGCGCACTGCACCGTTTTAGACCAACTCAAGCGGCCTTTTGGGCTAAATTGTTGGATAAATTAAGGCTTATTTTTAAAAAAGAAATAATATCATATAGTTATATTATATCTGTGGCGGATGGGGTGGGATTCGAACCCACGGTAGGGTTCCCCCTACGCTAGTTTTCAAGACTAGAGCCTTAAACCACTCGGCCACCCATCCGATGGGGCGGGTGGTATCATGGTGGCCGTAGGATTCAAGGGGGGCCTTGATTTAGATCCGTAGCAAGACAGGGGTGACCGGCAAAGATCGATAATGGCTGAACAGGGACCTGAAACCACGATGATGGGCGAATGTCTTAGCGCATAACCGCAGCCATGAAGGGCCTTTTCCATAAACGAAGTTAATTTCTCCCTATGCTTGATTTCTGTTTTGGCTTTTGGAGCTTGGCTAGAATTGGCTTTATAACCGATTGAGGTATCATTTTACCCCACAAATCCATCCTCGAGACGGCTTCAAAATGGTTGGTGAGCGACAAATATGATCACAAAAAATTCCCAGATCTGATCTTGTTTGTGGGTGGGGCTATGCGCCCCACCCTGTGGTTTCATCGGTTGCGAGCTTGAGCACGCGTTTCCCTACCTCGCTCATCGGTACGCCATCCATCAGGCGTGCTATGTGGTGTTTGATGTCGTTCGTCTGCATGAAATACCAGCGCAGCGTTTTCAGGATCTCTTGATCGGTGCATTGGTTCTCGACCAGTCCGATGCGGATGTGGTCCGCGCACTGGGCGATCTCTGCGGCAGGATTCTCCTCTTTCCGCGTTGTTATCGTATTTATCAACTTAGCTTCGCTGTCCATCTCTCTCTCCTTGGTGTTGATAGGCGGGGCTGTATGCCCCGCTCTGTTGGTCTTCTTAGTAGTATGCCCACGGTCGTACCAGTAGTCCTGCTGTGGGGGATACGGCTCAATCGGATCTTCATCTCGCTCGTAGACGTAGTCCTCTTCCTCGATCACCGTCTTCTCGCACTCACTCTCATGCGGATCTTTGCCGCTTTTTTGTATCGGGGCTTTTCTTCGCGGCGGCTTTGCCGCACAACAGGCCAGTTTTCTAAGGGAGGCTGGCAATGGCGACGGGCTTCAGTTTCAAGGTGCAGGCAACAGATGGCAAGGCACGAACGGGGGTGATTGAAACCCCCCGTGGTGCAATCCGCACACCTGCTTTCATGCCCGTTGGTACGGCGGCTACGGTCAAGGCGATGCTTCCCGAAACTGTCCGCGCCACAGGAGCTGATATCCTGCTGGGCAATACTTATCATTTGATGTTGCGTCCGACTGCCGAGCGGATTGCGGCGCTTGGTGGGTTGCACAGGTTTATGAACTGGCAGCGCCCGATCCTGACTGACAGTGGCGGTTTTCAGGTTATGTCGCTGGCGAGTTTGCGCAAGATGACTGAGGAAGGTGTTCGCTTTTCTAGCCATATTGACGGTTCCAAGCATATTCTCACGCCCGAACGCAGCATGGAGATACAAAAGCTGCTCGGGTCTGACATTGTTATGTGTTTTGACGAATGTCCCGCCTTGCCTGCCTCTGATGAGGTGATTGCAAAATCCATGCGCATGTCGATGCGTTGGGCTCAGAGGTCGCGCGATGCCTTTGGTGATCGTCCGGGCCATGCGCTGTTTGGGATCATGCAGGGCGGTGTCACACGAGAATTGCGCGAGGAAAGTGCAGCGGCGCTATGCGCCATTGGCTTTGATGGTTACGCGGTTGGTGGGCTAGCGGTGGGCGAGGGGCAAGAAGAGATGTTTTCTGTGCTGAACTACGCCCCTGGAATGTTGCCTGAGGACAGGCCTCGCTATTTGATGGGGGTGGGCAAGCCAGACGATATCGTGGGGGCGGTCGAGCGTGGTATCGACATGATGGATTGCGTTTTGCCGAGCCGGTCGGGCCGTACGGGGCAGGCTTGGACGCGTATGGGTCAGATTAACATCAAGAACGCTCGTCACCAGAACGATCCGCGCCCGCTTGATGAGGAATGCAGCTGTCCTGCTTGCCGAAACTATTCTCGAGCTTATCTGCATCATGTGAACCGTGCGGGCGAGATTATCGCCTCAATGCTGATGACATGGCATAATTTGCATTACTATCAGGAGCTGATGCAGGGTCTTCGTGATGCAATTGCCGCTGGAACGATTGCGTCCTTTGTTGCTGATTTTCATGTGCGGCGGGCGGTGGGTGATATTGAACCTTTGTGATACTGTCCGCTTGATGTTCAGCAAATGGGCGATTGTTTCTTTATGACAGATGATCTCGTGCGGCAGGGGGGATTTTGCATATGACGACGATCTTTCATGAAACCTTATGCCGTACAGGCTCTTGTGGCGATTGCTGCTGCGGGGGGCATTGGGACTACTTTGGTTTTACAAAGGTCTGACCCGATCTAAAGAAAACGGGGGGCTGTTTGCCCCCCGTTAAGTAGTTTTGGTAACTGTTAGCTTCCCCTGAAGGTATTTTCAAACAGGAGAAGCGCTCAAAGACTTAGCTACGCGACAGTAGTGAGCCGGGCCGCATCTTTGCAATGCCGCGGGTGACGGCACCTGCGAGCACGCATTTGATCAAGTCACCTGGCACATAGACTAGGGTAAGAACAGCTGCTTCAGACAGCGTCTTGTCTAGCTTTACAGCCATGCCAACAATGCCGAAGGCGTAAAGAACCAAAATGCCACCGATCAGGCTGCCAACAAAGCTAGCCATTGCCAAGGGGGCCTTCCAACGTTCGACGATCAGTCCTGCAACAAATGCAGCAACCGGCCAGCCGATCAAAAAGCCTACCGAGGGGCCCGCGAAGACGCCAAGACCACCGCGTCCGCCTGACAGCAACGGCAAGCCGAGGGCCACGAGAACAAGGAGGAGAATGACGGCAAGGCCGCCGCGCTTTGCGCCGAGGACCGTTCCGCAAAGCATAATGCCGAGGCTTTGTGCCGTGATCGGTACGCCAAAAGGTAGATTGATTGCAGGTACGATGCCCAGAACCGCGATTAGCGCGGCAAAGAGGGCGATATGTGCAAGATTACGTTCCATTGGGTATCTGTCTCCAGTTTGGTATTTTGAGTTTAACTTGCTCCGCCCCGTGAACGCAAGGCTTCGGCCACATGGTCGGCGTCGTCGAGGGCGCTAAGAGCGGCAGGAATGAGAATGCGGTAGCCCGGACGGCGGGGAGAACGAGCACGAAAAGCTTCGGTTATCTGTGACATCCGCGTCGAGAGAACAGGGATAAAGCGGATGACCAGTGCAACCGAAAGAGA
>JADZAO010000030.1 GCA_020852535.1 Paracoccaceae bacterium
ATAACACAAAAGGAATCGCGCAAATGCGCAGCTTCGATAAGGTTAAGACAAAACGTCAAAGCTCGCCTCGAACTTTGACTTCTTACTGTCATATTTACAACACAAAAAATAAAACCGCAAACAAAACAACCAGACCTTGCTGGAAGCAAAAATAAAAGCGATCGATCTATCCAGATTAAATAATACTACACACCTGCAAGACCCCACTTTCATTCCGATGTCCGGCACGTGACCGTTCTCTATTGAAAAAAGCCGTCAGGCTAATTCCAATCTCCACCGCTGCTGTTCAAAGCCTCATGTCGCCCCTATTTCACGCAATAATTCAAACCAACAAATTGATATTTAAAATATATTCTATATTTAATGAGTCTCACATCTTTTAGGTTTCGCGGCAGGCGAGGTGCAACAAAACACAAGCATGTCCACCAAAAAATACTTACGTAAACAGGTAAGCACAGCTATATTTCAGACAAAAATCAGAAAAATATTTCTACATTTTAGATGAACGACTCATTCATAATGTAGAGTGGCTGGCGGAGCCGAAGGGATTCGAACCCTCGAGACGGTTCCCCGCCTGCGCCCTTAGCAGGGGCGTGCCTTCGACCACTCGGCCACAGCTCCACCGTTTCGTTTATTGGCGAACGCGATCGGGGGCAAGGGGAAAGGCAGGAGATGACGGCAAGATGCCACACCATACGTTGCTACAGGCACAAGGCCACGGCTCAGGTCTTAATGAGTAAGCGGTTTTCATAGCACACTGATGCCGCCCCAACTGTGCATCACTCCTTTCTGGAACTAGGAGCCGCGATAGACATAGCCATCCAGCAACAAGATTTCAGCTCCCACAATCATCGGCCAGAACCAATCGATCATGGCGACTACAAGCGTTGTTCAGCATGTCCCGCAGTAAATTTGGCAGCAGTTCAACTACTGAACAGAAAGTGCAGGACGTCGCCGTCCTTAACCTCATAGGTCTTGCCTTCAATACGGAATTTTCCCGCTTCCTTGGCCCCTAACTCGCCATTGCCCGCAATATAATCGTCATAAGCAATAGTTTCCGACCGAATGAAGCCCTTTTCGAAATCGCCGTGTATCACGCCCGCCGCACGTGGAGCCAGCCAGCCAGCCTTAATCGTCCAAGCACGAGCCTCTTTTGGTCCCACTGTAAAATAGGTACGCAAACCCAAAAGCGCATAACCGGCTTTTATCAAACGGTCGAGCCCCGCCTCGTGAAGCCCCATTTCCTCAAGGAACATTACTGCTTCCTCGTCCGAAAGCTGGCTGATCTCTTCTTCAATGCGGGCCGAGATTACCACTGTAGCGGCCCCTTGGGCAGCGGCCATCTTAACCACACGCTCCGACTGGCTATTGCCCTTGGCGGCGCATAATTCATCAACGTTGCAGACGTAAAGCACAGGTTTCGCCGTTAAAAGTTGCAACATACGCCACTGACGTTCATCGTCGGCATTGATCTTCACTGTTCGCGCTGGCTTGCCATCGTTCAGCGCGGCCAAAGCGGCCCTCAGCAAACGATCCTGGTCCAACGTTTCCTGATCGCCGCCACGCAACTTTTTTGCAAGATTCAAAAGACAGCGTTCGATCGATTCCATATCGGCAAGCATCAGCTCAGTCTCAATGGTCTCGGCATCGGCAACCGGATCAATCCGGCCTTCAACATGGGTGATGTCTCCATCTTCGAAACAACGCAGCACATGAGCGATGGCGTCGCATTCACGAATGTTAGCTAAGAACTGATTTCCCAACCCCTCACCCTTCGACGCACCACGTACTAGTCCCGCGATGTCGACGAAAGTCATACGGGTGGGAATGATCTGCTTCGACCCTGCAATCGCTGCCAGTTTATCAAGCCGCGCATCAGGCACCGCCACCTCACCCACGTTAGGCTCTATGGTGCAAAACGGAAAGTTCGCGGCCTGTGCGGCCGCCGTACGCGTAAGCGCATTGAACAAGGTCGATTTACCGACATTCGGCAAACCCACGATCCCCATCTTGAACCCCATCTCGCGCACTCCTTAAACCTAATCGCGCCGCTTCTAATTTGCGCTGGCAGGGTTATCAAGTTACGCAACCATTAGCCCACCTCAAGGTTGTTATGGCAGCCGACCTACAACCTCCTCAATGCCGATATATAACCCTGTAATGACGAGGCATTGATCTTCCCCGTCCGCACGTGCGAAACTTCTAGGAAGGTTAGCAGGGCAGAAAATATGACAAGAATCGACGATACTTTCGTACGGCTAAAAGCCAATGGGAAAAAGGCTTTCGTCGCATATATCATGGGAGGTGATCCCGATCCGGAAACCTCACTTTCCATAATGAAAGGGATGCCCGGCGCAGGCGTTGACATCATCGAACTTGGAATGCCCTTTACCGACCCGATGGCCGACGGCCCGACCATTCAGCTTGCCGGACAAAGGGCGCTAAAAATCGGCATGACAATGGACCGGGTTTTCGACATGGTGCGCGCCTTCCGCAAGGAAGACGACAAGACCCCGATCGTACTTATGGGCTATTATAACCCGATTTATTCACGCGGAGTCGATCGCTTCCTGACAGACGCACGAAACTCAGGCATTGATGGATTGATCGTGGTTGATCTCCCACCCGAGGAAGATAGCGAACTTTGCATCCCCGCCCAAAAGGCAGGCCTAAACTTCATTCGCCTTGCTACCCCCACAACCGACGCAAAACGCCTAATCAAAGTGCTGCAGAACACATCCGGTTTCGTCTATTATGTCTCAATAACCGGCATCACCGGCGCTGCAAGCGCAGTCGCCACCAATGTCGATCCCGAAGTGGCCCGCATCAAAACCGCGACCAACCTTCCGGTGATCGTAGGCTTTGGCATCAACACACCCAACTCAGCTCGCGTCATCGCCAATATATCAGACGGCTGTGTAGTAGGGTCTGCCATCGTCGATAAAATCGGCGCAAAACACTCTGTGGCCGAGGTTTTGGCCTTTGTCGCAACTCTAGCTGCAGGCGTGCACAGCACCTAAACCACCTTAGCCATCGCGCAGCGCTTCCATTCACGTAACGCAAATTTTCGATAGCCAGCCGCACCAACACCTCGGCACCATGATCGAAAAGTTCATAGCCCTTTCCCCCCACATAGGCGCTAGAAATGCTAGGCATCAACCGCCCCATTTTCTGCAACATCGTGAGCCATAAAAAAGCGTAGACAACCTCTCCAACCCAATGAGTTTTACCAACGAACAGATCGACACACACCTCAACTGAAACAAAATCTCCCGCATCCCCCAAATGGAGCGGCAAACTGATCCTAAAAATAAACTAGATGTCAAAGAGGCAAAAACACCGAAAAGATCAGACCCCTAGGCCCCATAATTATTTCAACCAGAATAAATACAAGATTCATTCTGACTTCTGCCGCGCCATAAGCGAAGCAAGCACTAGCACCGCCAGCAACATGACAGCAGTAAAGATAAACGCAAAGCGTAGTCCAAACGCCCCTGCGATGAAACCCAGCGTAGGCGGACCAACAAAATAGCCAAAATATCCATAAATCGTAGCCCGAGCGACGGCCCGCGCCCGTGCCTTGGACGCTGCAAGTTTACCAACCAAAGAGAACGCTGTAGGCACGATCACCGACGAACCAATCCCCATAATCATAAAACCCGCATAGGCCATGACCGGCGTCACAGCGAACGCTGCCACCAACGCGCCGCATGCAGCAATCAGCGGCCCGCCTACGAGCACGCGAAAGGGATTAAGCCGCGTCACCAACCTCTGTCCCACCAGCCGCGCCAAACCCATCGTCAGCGCCAGCGCCGCAGGCCCCATCGCACCCTGCGCAGGCGATCCGCTCAGCGTCTGCTCAATATAGAGCGCCGACCAGTTTTCAGCAGCATTCTCAGTTTGAAAGGCAATCAACACGATTCCGCCACCGATCAGCGGCATCAACCCCAGCCGCCCCGCGCCACCGGCTTCTTTGGGGCGACATAGGCCGTGAATCCTTCCATCTCGCTCATAGGCTAACGCGGCAAAGCACCCCGCAATCAGCGCACAACTGCCCATCACCCATGCCGGAGGCCAAACCAATCCACGCATCACCCCCGTGAGCAGCGCCCCGCCCGCATAGCCGAAACTATAAACCGCATGGCACAAGTTCATCAAATGCAATCCACGCTCATTTTCCAAAGCGGCAACACGGGCATTCATCAACACATCGGTCAATCCCGTCGCTGCCCCACAGCACATCATTGCTAAGGAAAAGACCCAGACCACCGTCACCTGCCCCGGCAGGACAGATGCCACCGCCATCAAGATCGCCGCCACCGGAACCGCCACGCGGCCCAGCCAAACACCAATTACCGGCGCTGCCAGCATTGCTGCCACCGCGGCCAAAGGCATGGGCAACAGGATTAACCCTAACCGCGCCTCGTCCACGCCCAACTGATTTTTCAAGTCAGGCAGAACGGCAGCAAACGTACCCCAAAGCACCCCCATCGCAGCGAATGCGGCAAGAGGCGCACGCGCCATGGCAAAGGTGCGAAAGAACGACATGAGAAAAACTCCTATCTTTCGAAGTTAGACCACCCACCCCCGTGGCAGCAAGCCCACCCGCTGCGCCCGCCGACTATCAGCGACCTGCACCGTGTTTTCCCACTTTTCAATTAAACGAATCGCGGCTATAGCCCCTCGGTCGCGCCGCACACCCTTGGAGGGCGGCGGACTTAATTTATTGGAGAAACATAATGGCTCGCGAGATCCCCGATCTTCAGGCTGCCATACGGACGGGGACAGGCAAGGGGGCCGCTCGTCAAGCTCGTCGTGAGGGCTACGTACCAGGCATCGTATATGGCGACGGCAAAGAGCCGAC
The DNA here is from genome assembly GCA_020852535.1 of Paracoccaceae bacterium. Classification (GTDB taxonomy): domain Bacteria; phylum Pseudomonadota; class Alphaproteobacteria; order Rhodobacterales; family Rhodobacteraceae; genus Paragemmobacter. The sequence continues at coordinate 4,865 of JADZAO010000030.1, forward strand.
GCCCATCAACCTAAACTATAACTACCTGTTAAAGCGCCTCAAACAAGGCCGTTTCCTGCAGACGCTATTCAACCTAAAAATTGAAGGCGGCGA
>JADZAO010000031.1 GCA_020852535.1 Paracoccaceae bacterium
CAGCGCGTCGCCATCCTAATCTCCGGTGGCGGTTCGAACATGCTGGCGCTGTTGCGTGATATGGTTCAGGACGACCATCCTGCCATGCCTGTTCTAGTCGTTTCAAGCAACCCGCAGGCAAGCGGACTGGTAAAAGCTTCGACTTTCGGCGTTCCAACCGTCGCTGTCAGCCATCGCAGCCTGACCCGCGAAGCCTTCGAGGCTGCTCTCTTGGAAACCATTTTTGCCGCGAAACCTGATATCTTGCTTCTGGCTGGTTTCATGCGCGTGCTGACCTCCAGTTTTGTTAATAGATTTAAGGGTAAAATGCTTAACATTCATCCTTCGCTTTTGCCAAAATACCCCGGACTCCACACCCACCAGCGTGCAATCGATGCAGGCGATACCGAGGCCGGTTGTACAGTGCATGAAGTTACTGCGCTTCTCGACGACGGCCCTATCCTCGGTCAAGCTCGCGTCCCTGTTTTTAAAGATGACACCGTCGATACTCTCGCCGCTCGTGTACTGGCGCAAGAACATCGTCTTTATCCGGTCGTCCTCCGCCGCTTTGTTAAAGGCAATCGCAGCCCTTTTTTTCTCTGATCCACGGCTATCTTGGCAATAAAATAATATGAAGGCGAAGAGATTAGCCTAGGCTACGACTTTCGTTAACCGACCAAACTCTTTTAATTTCTTCGCAATTAGTTATAGTATCCTAGCGGGATTATCCCGCGCCTCCATTGGCCCGATCGGAAGCCATATGCGCACCATCACCACGACCGAAGAACTTGCCGCCTTCTGCAAATCTGCAAAGGCCCAACCCTATGTCACCATCGATACGGAATTTCTGCGTGAGCGGACCTATTGGTCGAAGCTATGTTTGATTCAGATGGCACTTCCGGGCAAAGATGGTGATGCTGTTTTGGTCGATCCCATCGTGGGCAATAAAATGTCGATGGAGCCACTTTACGAGCTCTTTCGTCACAAGGCGACTATCAAGGTCTTTCACGCTGCACGGCAAGATCTCGAAATCTTCTTTGTTGAAGGTAACGTCTTTCCCGAACCTCTTTTTGATACGCAGGTTGCGGCGATGGTCTGCGGCTTTGGCGAACAGGTCGGCTATGAGATGCTGGTGAAAAAGATTACCCGCGGAAACCTCGATAAGACCTTGCGTTTCACCGATTGGTCACGCCGCCCGTTGACCATCGCACAGGCTGAATATGCGTTGGCCGATGTGACCCATCTACGCGAGATTTACGAATGGCTCTCGGCTCAGATCGCCAAAAATGGCCGCAGCAAATGGGTCGAGGAAGAACTCAAAATCCTGATTGATCCCGCCACTTATACAGTCCACCCTGACGAAGCTTGGAAACGCGTCAAGACCCGCACTGCCTCGGGTCGCTTTTTGGCCATCGTCAAGGCTTTGGCCCGCTTTCGCGAGAATTACGCGCAAAAGCATAATGTGCCGCGTAGCCGGGTGATTAAGGATGATGCCCTACTCGAACTTGCCTCTACTTGTCCGACTAATGTTGAGGAATTGAACCGCTCGCGTCTTTTGTTGCGCGAAGGGCGCAAACCCGAGATTGCCGAGGGTATTTTCGCGGCTGTCAAGGAAGGGCTGGAAACAAAGCCAGAAGATATGCCCAAACCTGACCTTAGCCGTGAACAGTTGCAGGTCAATCCTGCCTTGGCTGATCTTTTACGCGTGCTTTTAAAATCCAAAGCAGAACATCTCGGCGTGGCAGCAAAGCTCATCGCTAATACCTCCGACTTAGACGCCATCGCAGCAGGCGAACGTCAGGTTGAGGCGCTAAGCGGCTGGCGTGCCGAAGTTTTCGGGGATGATGCGCTGCGGCTTTGCCGTGGCGAGATCGCTCTTTCGGCTAAGGGCAACGAGGTATGTGTAATTCGGCTTTGACGTCGTCTTGTCTTATTACAGCCGCGATGATCTCGCATTGTTGGCACCCTGCACCACAATCTCGCGCACACCTTCCAGTTTTTGTGGCGAGATCGACACTGCGACCGTCACTTCTCGTGTTTGCGGTGCGCCTACACGTGTATCGGTCAGCGGCGGAAAAACACGAAAATCATAGACCAGCACACCATTTTTGTCTAAGGGTCGCATTACTAGTTCGGCATCCCACCAGCCTTGGGTTGGCATCAAACCTGTAGCGCGGATGATGGCACCCGCCGAATAGGGAAGAACTTCCATCTCGGTGACTTGCTGCGCTAAATCGCGCGTCTCCACCGCTGCTGCTGTCACCGTAATAGATTCACTGGGTTTAGATTCTCCAAACCAGTTGAATGGGTTGAACTGCGATTGTGACATAGAGGTGCATCCAGCCAAGGATAGCGCTAGCGTAGCAGTAAGAAAAACTCGTATCATCGCGTAGTTCCTCGTTCCTTACATATTGGGTAGCCCATTGACGATGCTTTGAAAAGCATCAGACGTCGGCAGGGGCGGGGCTGGACGTTCCGTTTTTTGAAGATTAGGTAAAATATTGTCTCAAGGGGAACTCTCATGGCAACCGCAGCCTTCGAAGAACTTGTTAAAACCTTCGAATTCCTTGACGCTTGGGAAGACCGCTACCGACATGTGATCGAACTCGGCAAGGCCTTTCGTCCGATGGATGAAGCGTTGAAAGTCCCGGCGACCAAGGTGCAGGGCTGTGCCAGCCAAGTCTGGATCCAGCCCATGATTGCAAATGGCTGCTATGATTTTCAGGGTGACAGTGATGCCATGATCGTCAAGGGTTTAATTGCTATTTTGCATGCACTTTATGCAGGCGTCCTCGTTGACGAGGTTGGACAGATCGACGCCCCTGTTGAACTCGCTCGTTTGGGTTTAATTGACCACCTTTCGGCGCAGCGGTCGAATGGTCTGCGTTCAATGCTAGAGCGCATTTATAAGACCGCTGCTGAATCTTAGGCCCGTTGCACCGTCACGTCGGGATGAAAGGCGAGGTATTTTGCAATTCCCTCAGCTCCATCTTTAGGTGTCTCGTAAGACCATACTACGTTTTCGAGCCGCCCTTCGGGTATGATGACCGAGAAATAGCTGGCCGTTCCCTTGTAGGGACAGGTTGTCTGCATGTCGCTGCGGTCAAGAAAAACCATCGCTATATCCTCGCGCGGGATGTAAATCACTGGCGGATGCGACCCTTCCAGTAATTCGATCGCTCGCGATGTCTCGCCGATGATCGCCTCCTTGGCGCGAATGGTATAAGTTCCGGCTGCGGGCCGGATAGTGATGCCGGTCATTTTCTGATCCCCCGAGAATGCACTGGCTTTAAATTTGAGGGTTCAACCAGCCGCTGGCAAGCCTAAAGCGGTTCACAGGCCATCTTTAGCCAGTCCTGTGCTTTTCTTTTGACTCGAGGTCCAATTTTAGCAAGTACCTCAGCGTGATAGCTATCAACCCATTCTCGTTCGCCCCGCGATAAATTGCCCGCTAAGATCAGCCGACGATCCAGCGGCACAAAGGTCAGCGTCTCGAAGCACAACTGTTCGCGTTTGTCGCCCAAGGGTGGGGCGGGTTGTACAACGATCAGGTTTTCTAGCCGGATGCCGAAGGCGCCTTCGCGATAATAGCCCGGCTCGTTCGACAGAATCATGCCCACTTCCAGTGGGACCTCGGAAATTCTATTCAATCGCTGTGGCCCCTCATGCACCGAGAGGAATGTTCCTACACCGTGTCCCGTTCCGTGGTCGAAATCCTGCCCCGCTAGCCATAAGTGATAACGCGCAAGGCCGTCCAAATCGCGCCCTGCTAGCCCCTTGGGCCAGCGTGCCCGTGAAATTGCGATCATTCCTTGTAACACGCGAGTATAGCATTCTCGAGCTTCAGCCCCGGGATTGCCCACGGCTATGGTGCGTGTGATATCGGTTGTGCCATCGGCAAACTGCGCGCCAGAATCTATCAATAGTAATTCGTTGTTATGGACTGGGCGGTTCGTTTCGTTTGTGACGCGGTAATGCATGATGGCCCCGTTCGGTCCTGTACCGCAAATTGTGTCGAAGCTGATGTCATGCAGCGCATTGGTAGCGCTACGATAACCCTCCAACGCTGTTACCACGTCGATTTCGGTTAGGGCGTACTTGGTGGCTGTAGCCTCGTCCAGCCAAGACAGGAATTCGACCATCGCCGCCCCGTCCCGCAGGTGCGCCTCGCGCATACCCGCGATCTCAGACGCATTTTTACGTGCCTTTGGCCAGCGGCAAGGGTCGTCACCCCAGACTAGTCGTGCTCTAGTTACCAGTTGCGACACCGCGAAGGGGGCAGTCGCCTTGTCTACACGTACCGTGCCGGTTAAGCTCTTCAAAGCTGCCTCGAAAGCTCTAGGCGGAAGAACTGTTACCTTCGTATCTAGTGACGTCATCACTTCGGGCGGAATCTTCGCCGGATCAGTGAAAAGCCGCACACCGCCATCAACCGCTAGAATGGCAAAGCTGTGTAGGATCGGGTTGCGCGGTATATCGGCACCACGCAGGTTTAAAAGCCAGCAGATTGAGTCGGGTAGGGTAATTACGGCCCAGTCTTGCTTTGCCTCGCGCAGTTCAGCCCCAAGCCGCGCCCGTTTTGCTACGCTTATCTCGCCCGCTAGCTCCACTGGATGGGCAAACGCTCGTCCTACAGGGTATGCTGGTTGATCTGACCAGATAGAATCGACGAAATTCATAACAGGTTTTATGGTTACGGGATGATCCTGTAACATCGATTCAAGCTGTTCAATCTCATAGGCCGTATGCAGCCATGGATCAAAGCCAATTGTCCCGCTGGCCAGATGTTTCCTGATCCATTCACCTACTTTTACTTCGGGCCAAGTTACCGGGGTGTAAACCGACAGGTCCAACTGCGCCTTCACTTGCACACGGTAACGTCCGTCGATGAATACTCCTGCCACATCGGGCAGCACTACGGCACAGCCCGCCGATCCGGTAAACCCCGTTAGCCAAGATAATCGCTCGTCTCGCGCCGCGACATATTCCCCTTGGTGTGTATCGGCCCGTGGGACCAAAAAACCAGCCAATCCGGCTTCGGCCAAGGCCGCTCGCAAAGCCGCCAGCCGCGCCGCCCCTTTAGAAGGGTCAGAAGTCGTTTCGAAACTTTGAAACATGGCACCTCTCATTTTCTATCGGCGGTACAAGCTGTAAAGCGGCAAGTAAACAGACGGCATCCCTTACTCTGCTTGTCTCTGTGGCACTTTGTTAAGCTTGGCGCGTTTCTTCGGGTCGATCTCAAATAGGTTGGCAAGTTGCTCGGTTATCGCGCCCGCTAACTGTCCAACATCGGTAATCGTTACCGCCCGCTGGTAATAACGCGTCACGTCATGGCCAATACCGATGGCGATCAACTCGACCTGTCGCCGCCGCTCGACCATTGCGATCACATCACGCAGGTGTTTTTCAAGAAAATTTGAACTATTGACTGACAGCGTCGAGTCATCGACGGGCGCACCGTCCGAAATAACCATCAGGATTTTCCGTGCCTCTAAACGGTGCGCCATACGACGGTGCGTCCACTCTAACGCCTCCCCATCGATATTCTCCTTCAGCAGTCCCTCTTTCATCATCAGCCCTAGGTTGAGCCGTGTTCGCCTCCACGGTGCATCCGCCGATTTATAGATGATATGCCGCAAATCGTTTAGACGCCCTGGTCCTTGTGGTCGTCCCTGCGCCAGCCAGCGCTCACGGCTTTGCCCACCCTTCCACGTTCGCGTAGTAAAGCCGAGGATCTCAACCTTGACCGAGCAACGTTCAAGCGTTCGCGCTAGAACATCGGCACAGATAGCAGCAATCGAAATCGGACGCCCCCGCATTGAACCCGAGTTATCTAAGAGCAACGTCACGCAGGTGTCGCGAAATTCAGTATCCGTTTCTTGTTTAAAGGAAAGCGTCGTCGTCGCGTTCGCTACCATACGGGCAAGGCGTCCTGCATCTAGTGTGCCTTCTTCCAGATCGAACAGCCAGGATCGATTCTGTTGCGCCTGCAATCGGCGCTGCAACTTATTTGCCAGCCGCGATACGGTCCCTTTAAGCGGCTCTAGCTGTTGGTCGAGGTAGGTCCGCAACCGCTCAAGTTCTTCAGGTTCCGCCAATTCTTCAGCTCGAATTTCCTCATCAAAATCAGTTGTATAGGCTTTATAAGCGTGATCGGCGTCCGAATGGGGCACAGTCAGAGTCGGTGTCGGTGGGGCCTTGTCTTCTGAAAGTTCTGCTTTATCGTGCTGTTCAATATCGGCGTTATCTTCCATCGTGACTTGCGCTTGAGACTGGTCCTCTTGCTCTTCTTGCAATCGCTCTGGCGCGGCATCAGAGTCCTCATTCTCTTGCCCTTCTAGATCCTCCGATTTTGGTACATTTTGGTTCTCTTCGGCCTTGTTTTCCAGATTTTCTGAATCGTCGTGATGAGGATCGTCGCCCAACTGATCACCATAGCCGAGGTCGGAAATCACCTGTCGCGTCAGACGGGCAAATGCGGCCTGATCGTTCAGCACA
>JADZAO010000032.1 GCA_020852535.1 Paracoccaceae bacterium
AAAATTATCGGCAATTTCTAGAAGCTCGTCGAGGTCTTGGCTTATGACCAACACAGCTGCGCCATCCGAGGCGCAGTCAAGGATCGCTTGCCGAATCGCAGCAGCAGCAGCAGCGTCGACACCCCATGTCGGCTGGTTGATGATAATGACCAACGGAGCTTGCAAAAGTTCACGACCAACAACAAATTTTTGCAGGTTCCCGCCTGAAAGAGCGCGGGCGGCAACATGGGTACCGCAAGTGCGTACATCAAAGGCTTTAACTATGTCTTCGGCAAAACTTCGAGTCTTAGGCCAATTTATGAAACCGTTAGTTACGAGATTTTGCCGGTCGACACCCGAGATAAGGGCGTTCTCGACAAGGCTCATATCGGGGGCCGCAGCATGACCAAGCCGTTCTTCGGGCGCAGCCACAAGACCAGCACGACGGCGAGCGTTAGGGCCAAGAGCACCTATATCGCTCTCGTCGATACGAACAACACCCGAATCGGTGCGGAGTTCACCAGAAAGAGCAAGAAACAGTTCATCCTGACCATTACCCGCCACACCTGCAATGCCTAGAACCTCCCCCCGGACGACCGAAAAGCCAATATTTTTTAGCGAAGTGCCAAAGGGAATAGGCGACGCAACCGAAAGATCGGCAACTTGCAGAGCAACCGTCCCTTTAGCCTTAGCGCTACGCTTGGGCGACGGAAGTATTGCACCGATCATCCGTTCAGCCATCTCACGGGCTGACCGTTCACGCGGAGTGCAAGTAGCAACCACCTTACCACGACGCAAAATCGTCGCCTCGTCGCAGAGGGTACGAATCTCTTCTAGCTTATGGCTAATATAAAGAATCGCAGTGCCTTCCGCCGATAATTTACGCAAAGTCTTAAACAAGATTTCGACCTCTTGCGAGGTAAGCACAGAGGTCGGTTCATCCATGATCAACAGCTTGGGATCTTGCAACAAACAACGAATAATCTCGACTCGCTGTCGTTCGCCTACCGAAAGGTCGCCCACCATGCGATCAGAATCAAGTGGAAGGCCATATTCTTCGGAAACCTTACGGATACGAGCGGCAAGGTCGCCCATCTTAGGCGGATTTGCCATGCCAAGAGCCACATTTTCGGCGACGTTAAGCGCATCAAAAAGACTAAAATGCTGAAAGACCATCGCGACGCCCATAGCCCGGGCTTGCTGCGGGTTGGCAGGGGCGTAGGGCCGACCACGAAAGCGCATCGTGCCGCTGTCAGGTTTGACAAGACCGTAAACCATCTTAACCAGCGTTGATTTACCCGCGCCATTTTCACCCAAGAGAGCGTGAATTTCACCCTCTTTAATCGAGAACGACACATCACTGTTGGCGACCACACCTGGATATGCCTTGGTCACACCAGAGATTGCAAAAAGTTCTCTTCGTGCAGTTTCCCCTGTCATACTGCGTTCTCCTGTCGTGACATATTATTCTTCTGATTCAGAAAGGCAGCAGCCACGCCGATAGCGATGGCTTGGGGATGTTTTCCCAAAGAAGGATCACCAATAGGGCAATCTATCCTTGCGATGGAAGAGGGCGAATGGCCCAAGGCTACAAGACGGGACCAGAAGCGTGCCCATTTCGTATGTGACCCGATCAGGCCAACACGAACAAAACCATGAGTCAGCAAGCGGTGACAGAGATCAAGATCAAGCGCGTGAGAAAAAGTAAGGATCATGTGTTCAGCATCCTGTGGAGCATGAGCCACGAGATCAACAGGGTTTTGCGCTGTTAGTTGCGTCACATTATCCGGCAGGGTCAGGGGAAAACGGTCGGCGACGATGTCAACCCAAGTGATGGCAAGATCAGACAGCGGCGAGAGCGTATGAACCAGCGCGCGCCCAACATGACCCGCACCCCATATCCACAAGTGGCGAGTCGGTCGGGCGAGAGGTTCAACGAACCAGCCTTGGAGCAGCACAGGTTGCGAGATCCCGCCTTGGGCTCGAGCACGAGAGATCAAACGCTGTACGGCAAGCGGCATGGGCCCTGTGTTGCAAATGTCGGTAGTGCGAAAAATCATCCCCGCTTCAGGGGTTGGCAAGTTGGCCTTATCGTAAATCTCGGTCAACACGGTAACAGCACCACCGCAGCATTGACCCAGCGTAGGTCCGAGAGCGGACCGGTCAAGTCGTATTCCTCCGGCGGCAAGCATAGCACGGGCACGCAGACTAGCTTCGTGCTCTAATGCACCACCGCCGATAGTGCCATCTTGCCCATCTTGCCAGAGCAGCATCGCGGTACCGGTTTCACGAGGGGAAGATCCATTATGCGCGACAATCACGAGACGAGCCACGCGCTGGTGCACTTCAACGGCGCGAATCAGAGCGGACAAATCAAACATGACAGCGCAAACGATTAATGGCAGCAAGAATGCGTTCGGCAGTCGCGGGAGCGTCAAGCGCAGGGTAAATTGTGCCGTCTCCGCAAGCAGCCACAGCATCGGACAGTGCATAAAACGCCGAAATACCGAGCATAAAGGGCGGTTCACCTACAGCTTTGGATTTACCCACAGTATCTTCACGATTGCCCTTGTCCCAAAGCGCCACATTGAAAATGCGCGGTCGGTCGGAACACGCGGGTATCTTGTAGGTGCTGGGCGCGTGAGTGGACAAACGCCCCTTTGTATCCCAGACTAATTCCTCGGTCGTTAGCCAGCCCGCACCCTGCACATAGGCACCTTCAACCTGGCCAATGTCGAGCGCAGGGTTCAGACTAGTGCCAGTGTCGTGCAGCAAATCAGCACGGAGAATGCGATTCTCGCCAGTCAAAGTATCGATCACCACTTCAGTCACAGCGGCACCATAGGCAAAATAAAGAAAGGGGCGACCCTGCCCACGGAGACGATCCCATGTGATTTTGGGCGTAGCGTAAAAACCGGTAGACGACAGTGACACACGAGCCTGATAAGCCCACGCAGCGACCCGGGCAAAATCGTATTTCTCGCCCGCAACATGAACCATCCCGTCTTTGAAGCGAACGGTTTCGGGCTGAACTTGATACTTTTCGGCTATAAAGGCAGCCATGCGGTCACGGATTGTTACTGCCGCTGCTTGCGCAGCCATACCGTTGAGGTCCGATCCAGACGAGGCAGCAGTTGCACTGGTGTTGGGCACTTTAGCGGTGTCAGTAGCAGTAATCTTAACTAGGCTTGCATCGATTCCAAAAACAGAGGCAGTGACCTGCGCGACCTTCTGGAACAATCCCTGCCCCATTTCGGTACCACCGTGATTCAGCACGACCGAGCCATCCTGATAGACATGAACCAAAGCACCCGCCTGATTAAGATGGGTCAATGTGAAGGAAATACCAAATTTCACAGGCGTCAGGGCAATACCACGCTTAAAAATATGGTTTTTTGCGTTCCATTCCGCAATCGCAGCACGACGAGACTGGTAGTCGGAGCTGCGCTCCAGTTTGGCCACAAGTTCGTGACCGATAAAATCCTCGACTGGCATCTGATATGGTGTAGTCTGCACAGGCTCATCTGACAGCAAGGCATATGACCCCACCGAGGCAGCGCGGCTACTAAAGCTAAGGTCAGAAGCTTTTTGCGCTTTTACACTCCTAGAAATATCCTCAAGGGGTTCTAAAGACAGACGCCCCCCCGGAGTTGCCGCCATTGGACGGTAGAAGTTCACGCGCCGTACTTGTAGCGGATCTTGGCCAAGTGCGTAAGCAATATGGTCCATAACCCTTTCGATCCCAATCATGCCCTGTGGACCGCCAAAACCGCGGAAAGCCGTGGCGCTGGTGGTGTTTGTCTTGAAACGGTGACTTTCAATGCGAACAGACGGCAAGAAATAGGCGTTGTCGGCATGCAGCATGGCCCGGTCAGCTACAGGAAGCGACAGGTCCATCGACCAGCCACAGCGGAAAAGGTGGGTAAATTCAACTCCAGTCAACTTGCCCATTTCGTCAAAACCCGCACGATAAAGAATGCGCAGATCATGACGTTTACCG
>JADZAO010000033.1 GCA_020852535.1 Paracoccaceae bacterium
ATCAAGGAAGGCACGTAATACTTCTTTCAACGAGCAAACCCTTGGCACCTTGCCGTCGATGAGCACGTTCATGTTCAACGAAAACCGAATTTCAAGGTCAGTGTTACGAAACAGCATCTGCATCAGCATGTCGGGCTCGACCATGCGGGTACGGGGTTCCAGAACAATCCGCACATCATCGGCGGATTCATCACGCACATCTGCCAAAAGCGGGATTTTCTTGGTCTGGATCAGCTCGGCTAACTTTTCGATCAGCCTCGACTTAGCAACCTGATAAGGAATCTCGGTAACTATTATCTGCCACACGCCACGACCAAGGTCTTCGACCTGCCATTTAGCCCGCAGTCGGAATGACCCACGCCCCGTACGATAAGCGTCGAGGATATTCTGATGCGGTTCAACAATCACTCCGCCAGTAGGAAAATCGGGACCGGGCACCAGCGCAACCAGCGCCTCGTCCGTTAGCTCCGGGTCACGCAACATTGCCTGACAGGCGGTCACTAGCTCATCAAGGTTATGAGGCGGAATATTCGTTGCCATGCCGACCGCAATACCACTGGATCCGTTGGCAAGCAGATTCGGAAAAGCGGCGGGCATAACGACAGGCTCTTCCAAAGTGCCGTCATAGTTCGGGCGGAAGTCGACCGCATTTTCGGCCAAACCTTCCATCAACGTTTCTGCAATCTCTGTCAGGCGAGCTTCAGTGTAGCGGCTGGCGGCGGGGTTATCGCCGTCGATGTTGCCAAAATTTCCTTGCCCGTCGACCAGCGGGTAGCGCACATTAAAATCCTGTGCGAGACGCGCCATCGCATCATAGATCGCGGCATCACCGTGAGGGTGATAGTTCCCCATCACATCACCAGAAATCTTGGCCGATTTACGAAAACCTCCCGTGGCCGAAAGCCGAAGTTCACGCATCGCATAAAGAATGCGGCGATGCACTGGCTTGAGCCCATCCCGCGCATCTGGGAGAGCGCGGTGCATGATGGTAGACAATGCATAAGTCAGGTAACGCTCACCGATGGCCCGTGACAGCGGCTCGGACAAGGTAACAGGCTGTGTATTAGGGTCTTCGGGGGAATCTGACATGAATGTTGTCTAATTCGCGATAAGCCTCCGGTCCAGCCGAAAGAGAAGGCACCGGCAGAAGCATTGAGCACTAAGTCATCCCACAAGTTATGCAAATAATGCACCACATATATGGATTTATCGTGCGATAAACCGTGTTCAGAGTGCTAATTCTACTTTATATTTTGCTCTATCGCACAGCATCTACTCAAAAAAACCGTCCAACACGCATCGCTTTTTATGCCGATATTGGCTTAATGAAGCCGCCGAATACAAACGACATCTGCGCTGGATGAACGCAAACAAAGTCAATATCAGCGCAAAATCGAACAAACGCAGCACCTTTAAAAAAATAGGGCTCGGCAGAGCAATATATATGATTTGAATCCCCTCAACAGACGACAAGGTCAAGAAATTAAACCACGAGGGCATGCTAACTAATAACACCGCGACAAATACCCATATTAGTATCACTATGACGGATTTACCGGCCAGAATTTGCCAAGCCTGTCTCGACCAACTAAGTAAATGACAAAAGGTTCTGTAAGGCGAAGTTTTATGCGTTCCATTCTCATCACCGGTTGCTCGTCGGGCATCGGTTACGATGCCGCCCACGAGTTAAAAGCAAAAGGCTGGCGTGTCTTTGCCACTTGTCGGCAAGAAGCTGATTGCGAACGCCTGCGCGGTGAAGGGCTGGAAAGCTTCACCCTCGACTATGCCGACGAGAAAAGCATTGCAGCGGCCGTATCTGAAACACTCAAACGCACCGACGGCATGCTCGACGCTTTATTCAACAACGGCGCCTTTGCCTGCCCCGGGGCTGTCGAAGACTTGCCACGCGACGCGCTGCGCGAGATTTTCGAAACCAACCTCTTTGGCTACCATGACCTAACACGAAGAATCATTCCCATAATGCGAGCGCAGGGACACGGGCGGATCATCAATTGTTCGTCAGTGCTGGGGCTGGTCGGCGCAAAATGGCGCGGAGCCTATGTCGCGACAAAATTCGCAATGGAGGGACTTAGTGATGTAATGCGGATCGAGATGCGCAAAACCGGCATCCATATAATCCTAATCGAGCCTGGCCCAATCAACACACTAATCCGCCAAAACGCCGTCTCGCATTTCGAAAAATGGATTGACTGGAAAAATTCTGCTCACCGCGCCCAGTATGAACAATTGCGCAAGCGTCTTTATGAAAAGCTCCGACCCGACCTATTCGAACTACCCGCCTCGGCAGTGACGCGGGTGCTCGTCAAAGCGCTAGAAAGCCCGCGCCCAAAAGCCCGATATTATGTTACCGTGCCAACCTATCTGATGAGCTTTCTGCGGCGCATCTTGCCCATCGGACTACTGGACTGGGTGGTTTCCAAAGGTTAGGGCGACAAGGGCGCAGAAAATAATTTTCCTCCCTTTCGCTTTTTGTCCGGTCACCCTGAGATCACCACCGAACGAAAGGAATACTTGATGCTGAACAATCCGCTTTTAATCCTCGTCATGTTTTCAGCGCTTATCGTTCTTGCCATCCTAATGTTCGGCATCAACAGCTTCGGAAAGGGCGGGATGTTCAACCGCAAACATGCAAACCGCATCATGCGTTACCGCATCGCGGCACAGGCCGTGACGGTGACACTGATCGTGATATTTGTCTATTTTAAAGGAGGGCGCTGATGGTCGTTCTTTCGAAGATTTACACCAAGACTGGCGACACGGGTGAAACCTCTTTGGGGAATGGCGCACGGGTCGCCAAGCATTCATTGCGCGTATCAGCATATGGCACGGTAGATGAGACGAACGCGACCGTTGGTCTAGCGCGACAACATGCGAAGGGTGAGATCAAACTAGCGCTGGCGCGCATCTCGAACGACCTATTTGACCTCGGTGCCGACCTCTGCACGCCCGACATGCATATTGACACAACTCTGCCACACCCACCCCTTCGCATGCAGGAGGCCCAAGTGCTGAGGTTAGAACGCGAAATAGACGCGATGAATACCAAGCTGACGCCACTTCGGTCCTTCATCCTACCTGGTGGATCGCCACTCGCCGCGCAACTACACCTCTGCCGCACCACCTGCCGCCGTGCCGAGCGTCTAGTAGTAAAAACCGCTACGATAGAATCGGTCAACGCCGAGGCGGTTAAATACCTCAACCGTTTGTCAGACTGGTTCTTCGTCGCGGGCCGCATCGCCAATAACAACGGCAAGGATGACGTGCTCTGGATACCTGGGCTAACCCGCGAAGAATAACCTCACGACAAAACGCAACCTAGAGACACGGTAGCATGTTATATTTTTTTTGTTGCAGCGCAGCACAATAGATCAGTTAAACTGCGATAGCTTGGATTTGGCCCAAAGAGCCGGAACATGGAGATTACACCGATGAAAGTCTTGGTGCCCATCAAACGGGTGATCGACTATAACGTAAAGGTTCGTGTGAAAGCGGACGGATCGGGCGTAGATCTCGCCAACGTAAAGATGTCAATGAATCCCTTTGACGAAATCGCTGTGGAAGAGGCTATTCGCCTACGCGAAAAGGGCATCGCGACCGAGGTTATAGTAGTGTCAATCGGCCTAAAGCAAAGCCAAGAGACGCTGCGCACTGCTCTGGCGATGGGGGCAGATCGCGCAATCCTAATCGAAGCGACCGCTGATGTGCATGTGGATATTGAGCCTCTTGCGGTAGCTAAGCTTTTAGCAGCAGTCGTCAATGAAGAGAGTCCGAGTTTGGTACTCTGCGGCAAGCAAGCCATCGACAACGAAATGAACGCGACAGGACAGATGCTCGCAGCGCTGCTCGGCTGGTCGCAAGCGACTTTCGCCTCGGCACTGTCGATCGAAGGGGACTCAGCCATTATCACCCGTGAAGTCGACGGAGGTCTCCAAACCATCAAGGTCAAGATGCCAACCATCTGCACGGCAGATCTGCGCCTGAACGAGCCGCGCTATGCGAGCTTACCAAACATTATGAAGGCCAAAACCAAACCCTTGGCGATAAAAACGCCCGCCGACTATGGAGTCGATATCGCCCCACGCTTAACAGTCTTGAAAACGGTAGAGCCTGCGGGCCGTAAGGCTGGCGTCAGGATCAGCTCGGTAGCCGAGCTAATCAAAAAACTCAAAGACGAAACAGGGGTAATCTAATGGCCGTTCTTCTTCTTGCCGATGTAAATGACGGCCAGTTGGCGACCGACGCAGTTGCCAAGACACTGACTGCCGTGGCCTCGCTTGGCGAACTACATGTGCTAGTCGCAGGCACGGGCAGCGATGCTGCCGCTGCTGAAGCCGCAAAGCTTTCGGGTGTATCCAAGGTACTGTTCGCCGAGGATCACGCCTATTGCCACGGCATGGCCGAGGCGACCGCAGGGCTAATCGTAGCCTTGGCTGACAACTACAGCCATATCGCGGGGGCCGCGACAACGTTCTGCAAGAACATAATGCCGCGTGTTGCCGCACTTCTTGATGTGATGGTGATCTCGGACGTAACCACCGTCATCGACGCCGACACCTTCGAACGCCCAATTTACGCAGGTAACGCCCTGCAGACGTTGAAATCGTCAGACAGCAAGAAAGTGCTAACTGTGCGAACCGCAGGCTTCACCGCCGTTGGCGCTGGTGGTTCGGCGACTGTCGAAAAACTGGCTATTGCCACCGACGGGTCGTTGTCGACTTGGGTCGAAGACAAAATTGCGACTTCGGGCCGTCCCGAACTCACATCGGCTAGGATCGTCGTATCGGGTGGCCGAGGCTTGGGTTCGCAAGAAAACTTCGCGCTCGTCGAAAAGCTCGCCGACAAGCTAGGTGCCGCCGTTGGCGCGTCCCGCGCAGCTGTCGATTCCGGTTACGCTCCTAACGACTACCAAGTCGGCCAAACCGGCAAGGTCGTAGCACCCACGCTCTATATCGCGCTCGGCATCTCAGGAGCAATCCAGCACCTTGCCGGAATGAAAGACTCCAAAGTCATCGTCGCAATCAACAAGGATGAGGAAGCGCCAATCTTCCAGGTCGCGGATTACGGCTTGGTGGGCGATCTCTTCACCCTCGTTCCAGAAATGATCGAAAAGCTTTAATCTTCAAAAACCTTCGACAAAGGACATAACGAAAAACCGCCGCACTTTTTCTAGCATAGGGTGGATAAATCCCCGCCCTACAACAAGCAAACCTAAACCACACCAAGAGGTGATGACGAACAACCCAGACGCCTCGAGCAGAAAAACCAGACAAATCTATGCCACGAATTTACAATAGGGCTCACTCTTAGGCAAAACAGTGAATAAAGAGCCGTCAAATCACACCTTGGGTCGTGGCACAGAACCGCAACAACAGAACAATAATCAAGAAACATCTCGCCTAAAAAAGCAAAGATCATCCTGCACACCCGTATTCCAACATACCCACAGCCAGCTTTAAGAACGATATGCGAAGAAAGCATAAAAAGGCCTGAGTGCGGGCTTGCGCCGAAGGGTTTGGGATGCATAAGATCTTCGCTAATTTTTAAAGAAAGGTAACATCATGGCAGATATCCGCACGGTCGGAATCGTCGGTGCGGGGCAGATGGGTAACGGTATCGCCCATGTATTCGCGCTCGCGGGCTATGACGTTCTCCTGACTGACATCAACCAAGCCAGCCTCGACAAAGCCCTCGCCATCATTCAGCACAATCTGGAACGGCAAGTGACACGCGGCAAGGTTGCAGCCCAAGACAAGACCGCGACGATGACGCGGATTAAAACCACGCTGAAGCTTGCCGATATTGGATCTGCCGACCTGATCATCGAAGCCGCAACTGAACGCGAGGCGGTAAAACAGGCAATCTTCGAAAACCTGCTACCGCATCTGAAGCCTTCGACAATCCTGACCTCGAACACCTCTTCTATCTCGATCACGCGGCTTGCCAGCCGCACAGACCGCCCCGAAAAGTTCATGGGCCTCCATTTCATGAACCCCGTGCCGGTGATGCAACTGGTCGAACTAATCCGTGGTATCGCCACCGATACCGAGACATGGGACACATTGCACAAGGTGGTAAAGAAGCTTGGAAAAACAGTGGCTAGCTCCGAAGATTTTCCGGCCTTCATCGTCAACCGCATCCTGATGCCGATGATCAACGAAGCAGTTTATGCGCTTTACGAAAGCGTGGGGAACGTAAAGTCGATCGACGACTCACTCAAGCTTGGCGCAAACCATCCAATGGGACCGCTAGAACTGGCAGATTTCATCGGCTTAGACACCTGCCTTGCCATAATGAACGTGCTGCATGACGGGATGGCCGACACCAAATACCGCCCCTGCCCGCTACTAAAAAAATATGTCGAGGCGGGTAGGCTGGGCCGCAAAACGCAGCGCGGGTTCTACGACTATCGCGGCGAGGTACCTGTACCAACGCGATAACATCAAAAACTGACGAGGTTTTTGCACAAATTTCTGGTGCGGAAGTCGTATTGCACGATCTTAAAAACGGGATTTGCGTCAGATGTAGTGAGACTTCTATCTCACAAATCGCCTTTGTCACGCAGGCTCAGCGTATGTCACCGCGACCACGTGAGAAGTCCGCGCAGATTTCTTTTCCATTTCTTCAGCTCTTCGGCAGGAAGAGGTACGCCGATCCCTAGACAATGGATTTGAACAGTCAACGCTTAATTTTCTAAAACAACAGGCCCTGCAAGATCGTATTGCTCAACTAATCTGCAATCTGGAACAGGCACAAATATTTGACGATCTTGTGGGTAAAAAGATTCAACTCGCTTTCAACCTTGGCACCACACCGGCCCTCGAACTGGCAAATAAGCCACAGCAGCTTTATCTTGACAGTGATCTATTTGATGAAGCGAATAATGACGCTCTTAAACGGCTTTTTGAAGATCACCGCATAAGACAGACGACGCATATCATAAAGCCTAGCGTCGCCGTCATTGCGCTACATTGTAGCAGATTTCACTTTCTTATGCGACGTCTCAATCGCCTATTATACACCTTTTACTCTCGCCCGATACACTTCAGTAATCTTCCCCGAAGCGGTTTAAAACAAGCGCCTCCAATGCAGCGGCAAGCTTGTCGGCTTCTGGACCACTTGTCGCCACATTAATCTCGGCCCCACGAGATGCGGCGAGCATCAAAAGCCCCATGATTGAATCGCCCGACACGGTCCTACCATCTTTAGTTACGGTAGCTTGTGCGTCATGCTGTTCGACAACTTCTACAAACTTTGCCGAGGCCCGCGCATGCAAACCTTTCTCATTAATGATCTTAAAAGTTTTAGTAACCACCTTGACTCCATACTTGATTGCAACGGGTCACGCCCCGCCACCGAAATCCAGACTGTTGATATACTTGCGCCCTGCGTCAAGCGCGGCGGTAACAGCATCAGACACCGACATATCTCGAGATTTGGCCAACTTGATTAGCATCGGCAGATTCGCACCATAGACAATCCGGCGATCCGGCCCGCAACAGGCCATCAACGACAGATTCGAAGGCGAACCTCCGAATATGTCAGTCACAACAACCACGCCCTGCCCCAAATCGACAGAATCAGCCGCAGCACATATCTCGGCCTGTTTGGTGCCGCGATCATGCTCGTCTTCTATAGCGATGGCGCGCATCGCATCTTGTTTACCTACCACATGTTCGACCGCCGAGAGATATTCTCTCGCTAAGCCGCCATGCGCCACGATCACGATACCGATCACGCGCCCATCACCCCGATGCCGAGAGCAGCGGAGATGCTGCCCTACGTTCAAGTTCCCGATGTCGTTTTGACACCGCCCAGCCTGCTTCTGCAAGAGAGTTTCCCAACATTTCTGCAATTACAACGCTACGATGTTGCCCGCCGGTGCAACCAAAACCTATAGTAAGATGCGTTTTACCCTCATCAACGTTAGCGGGAATCAGCAACATCACCAAATCACGTAGTTTTTCAAAGAACGGCACGAAACTCTCATCTTTGCAAATAAAGTCGACAACCGCCTGATCACGCCCATCCAAATCACGCAGCGCGGGCGTCCAATAGGGATTTTGCAGGAATCGGCAGTCGAATACCATGTCAACGCCACGCGGCAACCCGCGTTTATAGCTGAACGATTGCACCAAAACCGCCAAACCATGCGCCGTATCACGCTCAAACCACCTCGCCAGCTCAGCCTTTAAGTCATGAGGCGACATTTCAGTAGTATCGATTAGATGGTCAGCCCGCACGCGGATCGGAGCCAGAAGGTCGATTTCCCGCGCCACCCCCTCGGACGGCGTTTCAGCCGGAGCCAACGGATGGCGACGGCGCGTCTGAGTGTAGCGACAGATCAGTTCCGAAGGCGCACAGTCAAGATAGAGCACTTCGAGCGACACACGTGGGTCGCGGGTCAGCCCATCAATGATTTCAATCAGCGCGGTTGCGTTAAAATCACGATTGCGCACATCCATACCCAGCGCGATGGGCCGCGGCAGAGGCGGCCCGTCGATCAAACGCGGAATCAACGACATCGGAAGATTGTCGATCACCTCGTAACCAAGGTCTTCTAACGCATCAATGGCCGTGGAACGTCCGGCACCCGAAGGTCCGGTCACAAACACCAATCGGTGCTCATTGGTCATTGGTTGCGCCATATCTTGCGTCATTCTCGCCGCCCGGCTTTAACATACTGCCAAAGCACAGCGGGAAAATGCGGGGATGTCTGACCAAACACAAGAGGAAGTGTGCATCCAAACCACGTCACGTTCCGATGAGGCGGAAAACGCTGATTTTCAATCTGGCCTAAATCCACCACCAGACGAACAGCCGCTTCGATACACACTTCAGCGTTGAGCAACCCCATACCCCGCGCCTCGATCATACCTGCGATAACAGGAGAACAAGTCGCGACAACATCGTCGCCTCGCAACAAAATTTCGGTTCGGTCATCCGCAACCAACTTGGCACCATAGGCCATCAGCGCCAGCGCAAGCGAGGATTTCCCTGAACCGCTTGGGCCCATGATCAAGATGCCCCTGCCCTCGACGGCAACGCAACTCGCATGAAGTGTCAGGCTAGAGGAAAACATATCTCAAACCAAAAAGCTAACGACAGAGCACGCATCAAGCGGCTCAAACGCCACATTGATATTAGTCGTGCGGATGTTATCGGCCCGAATCAAGCCACCATTGTAGCATACGTCAGGATTTTTCTATCGTCGCCAACAAGTGCACTCCTTACCATCTCTTGATGGCAGAATATTCACCAAACTCTTTATCTGCTCTTTTGTTACCCATTGTAATCAACCCGAATGTACGAATCATCCTTAAAAAACGGCATTTCGTAACATGAAATTCGCATCAAATGGCAGATTTTTCCAAAATTAGACATAACCATTAAGGATTGCATGACGCTATACCTGTCTGACTTTATCAAAACAGCGCCTAGAACGAAG
>JADZAO010000034.1 GCA_020852535.1 Paracoccaceae bacterium
ACAGATCCGCGGGTCGGGGAGTGGTTGACGAAGATCGTGCCGGACGATGCAGTAGCAGCAGCACAAATTCGGCATATCCAGCGGTCTTACGAGCGATCGGTCAAGGTTCCGGTGCGGTTGGCACAGGAGCTGGCGCGGGTGACGAGCGTTGCTCGAGGAGTTTGGGCCGAAGCGCGAGCTACAGAGGACGTGCCGAAATTTTTACCGATATTGCAAGATGTTATCCGACTTCGGCAGGAAGAGGCAGCCTGTCTCGCTTCCGGCGGCGATGTCTATGATGCGCTTCTTGACGATTACGAACCTGGTGCTACGGCGGCGGAGATTGGGGCGATGTTTGATCGGATGCGTCCGCGTCTGGTGGCTTTGCGGGCTAAGGTGCTTGGGGCAACAAAACAACCTATGGCGTTGCAGGCCAACTTTGGCGCCGAGGCGCAGATGCTGATGGCGCGCGATCTGGCGACTGCCTTTGGCTACGATTGGGAGCAGGGACGGCTGGATTTGGCGGTTCATCCGTTCAGTTCGGGGTCAGGGGATGATGTGCGGATCACAACGCGGATCGTTGAGGCCGAGCCGTTTAACTGTTTTTACTCGACGATTCATGAGGTTGGTCATGCCTGCTACGAGCTCGGAATCGACAATAACTATCGCTTAACACCACTTGGTGCGGGTGTGTCGATGGGAGTACATGAAAGCCAAAGTCGGATTTGTGAGAATCAACTTGGTCGCAGTCGCGCCTTTACCGGCTGGATGTTTGATCAGATGCGTAAGAGGTTCGGCGAGTTCGGGATTGCTTCAGCGGAGGCATTTTATGCTTCAGCTAACCGTGTTTCAAAGGGCAATTATATCCGCACGGAAAGCGACGAGGTACAGTATAATCTGCACATAATGATGCGCTTTGATTTGGAACGTGACCTAATCAAAGCTAAACTTTGCGTTAATGATCTGGAAGAGGCATGGAATGCGCGCTTCCTTGCAGATTTTGGTGTGATGGTAGATCGGCCCTCGAATGGCATGTTGCAGGATGTGCATTGGTCCTGCGGATTATTTGGATATTTTCCGACTTATAGCTTAGGAAACGTTTACGCTGGATGCTTGCACCGTGCAATGCGAGCTGACGTGCCAGACCTAGACGCGTCTTTGGCAAAGGGAGATGCTACCTCTGCAACTAGCTGGTTGCGCGAGCGGTTGCAGCGGTATGGTGGATTACGTGGGCCTAAGGATACGATTATTGAGGCTTGTAGGTTCGAGCCGGACGAAGGGCCGCTGCTTGACTATCTAGATGCGAAATTTGGAGAGATCTACCAAATATGAACATCTACGCCACCGTTTAGGGAGATTCCCGTTTAGATGGGAATGATAATCAAGTTGCAGAACCGCCAATGGTCAGGCCGCCTATCAGGAGTGTGGGTTGACCCACCCCCACAGGCACCCATTGGCCTGCCTTGCCACAATTGCCGATACCATGGTCGAGGGCAAGGTCGTTGCCGATGGCGCGAATTTTTTTTAGCGCGGTGGCGCCGTCTCCGATCAAGGTTGCGCCTTTGACAGGGGAGATTACTTTGCCGTTCTGAACGCGATACGCTTCTGTGCAGCTGAACACGAACTTGCCGTTAGTAATGTCGACCTGACCGCCGCCAAAGCCTACAGCGTAGATGCCGTCTTTGAGATCGGCAAGGATCGCTGCGGGGTCATCCTTCCCCGCCAGCATATAAGTATTAGTCATGCGCGGCATGGGGATATGGGCAAAGCTTTCGCGGCGACCGTTGCCGGTGGGGGCAACGCCCATCAAGCGAGCGTTTTGACGGTCTTGCATATAGCCTACAAGAAAGCCGTCTTCAATCAGGGCGTTCTTAGCAGAAGGCGTACCTTCATCGTCGACAGAAATCGAGCCGCGGCGTTCGGGGATGGTGCCGTCGTCAAGTACGGTCACACCTGGCGCAGCGATACGACTCCCGAGGAGGCCCGCAAAAGCCGAGGTTTGTTTACGATTAAAATCGCCTTCTAACCCGTGACCAATAGATTCGTGCAAGAGAATACCTGGCCAACCAGGGCCGAGAACCACGTCCATTATGCCAGCGGGGACGGGGATGGCCTCGAGGTTGACGAGAGCGATGCGGAGTGCTTCATTTGCCATCGATTTCCAGTGTGATGGTTCGATCAGACGGGCAAGGCCGAAGCGTCCGCCGCTGCCCATGCCTCCCTGTTCGCGGCGGCCTGCATGTTCTACGATGACTGAGATGTTGAGACAGGCCATCGGGCGGGTATCGGTCATACGAATACCTTCGGGACGGAGGATCTCGACCTCTTGCAAGCCAGCCGAAAGAGTAACCGAGGCCTGCATTACACGAGGGTCGAGGGCTCGAACGTAGGCATCAATTTCCTTTAAAAGTTCGAGCTTTTCTGTGAAGGAAGCATCGGCCATCGGGTCAGAATCGGTATAGAGGCGAACGTTCGAACCTTTGGGGACTGCGGCTAAGGTGCCGCCGCCCGAGCCTATCGAAAGGCGGGCGGTTTCCGAAGCGCGGCGTAAGGATTTCTCGCTAATTTCGGTGGAATGAGCATAACCTGCAACCTCGCCACGCACGGCGCGGAGGCCGTAGCCTTCGGAGGCATTATAGGCTGCGGTCTTAATCTGGCTATCGTCGAATACTATGACTTCGGATATTTTACGTTCAAGAAAGAGTTCACCATCGTCTGCACCAGCCGTTGTTTGCCGTAGGATGGATAGCGCAACCTCTTCATCCAAAAGGGTTTCGAAGGGCCTGAAGGGCGCATCTTTCATGGGGCACTGTCCTTGATTTGTGTCAAATTATGCACTTTTATCGCAACGGTTTTGCTTGTCGCGCTGCCTCTAATATGGTTTCAACTAGGTTGGAAACAACGGGATTCTGCGCAGGGTTTGTTGTGGTCGTCACGTAAGACGTAAAGAAACAACAGCCAAGTTGTGCACTGAGACGGGAAACAAATATGTGTTCTTCAATCGTTCAAAAGAGAATTGCTTTCGGTTTGGCCGGGTTTGTCGGCGGTGCGTTGCCCTTCGGCATGGCTGCAGCACAGGAGCTCGAAATCGTGGGCCAGCCCCTCACGAACAAAATGGGTTTCCAGCCCGCCGCGACCGAATTGGCTCGTGACCTTCAGGGTCTGGACCACATGTTGTTGATTATCATTACCACGATCACGGTTTTCGTCACTGCGCTGTTAATCTGGACCATCGTTCGCTACAATAGCCGTGCTAACAAGGTTCCAGCTAAATTTACGCATAACTCGCCTCTAGAAATCGCATGGACGCTCGTGCCGATTTTGGTCCTTGTGTTCATTGGGGCTTTTTCGCTTCCTGTATTGTTTAAACAACAAGAAATTCCAGTGGCAGATGTCACCATCAAGGTGACAGGAAACCAGTGGTATTGGTCATATGAATATCCCGACGCTGGGATCGCCTTTGACAGTTATATGATTGGGTCGCCCGCGACTGGGGGTACCAACCAGATGACGCCAGAAGTCGAGAAGCAATTGATTGATGCCGGTTACAGCAAAGAGCAGTTTCTGCTCGCTACCGACACTGCCGTCGTCGTTCCAGTTGGCAAAACTATCGTGATGCAGGTTACCGCTGCCGACGTGATTCATTCTTGGAAGATCCCTGCCTTTGGCGTGATGCAGGACGGCGTTCCTGGTCGTTTGGCGCATCTGTGGTTCAAGGCTGAAAAGGAAGGCATCTATTTTGGCCAGTGTTCAGAACTTTGCGGGCAACTTCACGCTTATATGCCGATTACCGTAAAAGTTGTGAGCCAGGACATATATGACGCTTGGGTTACAAAGGCTGCGACCGGTGATGTGGTTCTGTCGGAAGTCGATCTGGCCAAGCCTGTAGAGGTTGCCGCGAGCAACTAATCTTTTGGCGCAAAAGACGAGAGGGCCCCGGTTGATCGAGGTTTTCTCACCCTGAAGGACGTAAAAATGATGAGCGACATTCGCACTTATGAGCAACCCAGAGAGGCAGGCTTTGGTGATTATGTCCAGCTTTTGAAGCCGCGTGTCATGTCGCTTGTGGTATTTACAGCTTTGGTTGGCCTGTTGGTCGCACCTGTGAGCGTACATCCGGTAGTAGCTATGGCCTCGATCTTGTTCATAGCACTTGGAGCAGGGGCCTCTGGTGCGCTGAACATGTGGTGGGATGCTGATATCGATGCCGTGATGCGGCGCACTGCCAAGCGTCCCGTGCCTGCTGGCAAGGTTGAGGCGGGCGAGGCGCTGGGGCTGGGTATGGCACTGTCGGGCATCTCGATTGTGATGTTGGCTTTAGCGTCGAATTGGCTAGCGGCAGGCTTGCTTACATTTACCATCTTTTTTTACGCAGTCATCTACTCGATGTGGCTAAAGCGTTCGACGCCGCAGAACATTGTGATTGGCGGTGCTGCGGGTGCTTTCCCGCCGATGATCGGCTGGGTGGCAGCGACAGGATCAATTAGCTTGGAAGCCGTGTTGATGTTTGCCTTGATTTTCATGTGGACGCCTCCTCATTTCTGGGCGCTCGCGCTATTTATGAAGGAGGACTATTCTAACGCGGGCGTGCCGATGTTGACGGTAACGCATGGCCTCAGAGCAACACGCAAGCATATCTGGGTTTACACGGTGCTCTTGGCTCCGGTAGCGGTTGGAGCGGCTTTTACGAGAATCGGCGGCCCTACCTATTTGGCTGCATCGCTGGTGCTGAACGGTTGGTTTTTGTGGGGAGCATGGCGCATTTGGCACCGCGACGATATTGTTGCTGAGACGGATAATTACGTGGTCGAGAAATTGGTGTTCCGCTTTTCGCTTTATTACCTGTTCTTGCACTTTGGGGCACTTCTGGCGGAAGCCGCGTTGCGCCCCTATGGTTTGGGAGGTTGGTGAAGTGACATTCCGTCCGGAACATGAACTCCACAATCGTCGTTTTTCCCGCAATCTGGGGGTCGGGCTGTCACTGTCGGTATTCATTGCGTTGATTTTTGCGCTGACTGTGGTGAAGATTACCAAAGAGGGCAAAATGAAGTACAACGCCGACGAAGCGGTGCAGGTAGAGGTGCAATGATGCAGAGGCAGAACAGGACTGCGCTTTGTCTGCTAGGTGTTGTTGTTACAATGGCTTTGCTGTCTTTTGCTGCGGTGCCCTTCTATTCTTGGTTTTGCCGCGTTACGGGTTTTGCCGGAACTACGGGAATAGCAACGACATTACCGGATAAGATTCTAGACCAAACCGTGATAGTGCGTTTTGATGCTTCGACCGAAAAGGGGATGCCTTGGACGTTCAAGCCGATGCAACGTGAGATGGTGGTGCGGATCGGTGAGAATGCGATGGCTCTCTACGAGGCTTATAATCCGTCGAGTCGCATGGTGGCGGGAACGGCGAGCTATAATGTCACCCCCGATGCGGCAGGTGGTTATTTTGATAAGATCGCCTGCTTTTGCTTTACCGAGCAGGTTCTAAAACCGGGTGAGCGAGTGGAAATGCCCGTTAGCTTCTTTGTGGACCCCGAAATGCTGAAGGACCCGGAAGGACAGTTTGTGAAGGAAATCACACTTTCCTACACATTCTTTGAAACGCCGTTGACCAAGGAGCAGGCGGCCCTTGCCGCTTCTCAGGACAAGACGGTAAATTGATAAAAAATGAGAGAACTGGACAATGGCACAGGCAAAGAACCACGATTATCACATCTTGCACCCGTCAATCTGGCCGTTGATTGGCGCCATTTCTGCCTTTGTGATGTTGTTTGGCGCAGTGCTGTGGATGCATGGTAAGGGACCGTGGCTTGGGCTGATAGGTCTGGCAGGTGTGCTTTACGTCATGTTCGCATGGTGGTCGGATGTGGTGACCGAAAGTTTGGTGGGGGATCACACGCCGGTCGTTCGCATTGGGCTACGTTATGGCTTTATTATGTTCATCATGTCGGAAGTCATGTTCTTTGCCGCATGGTTTTGGTCGTTTTTCAAACACGCGCTTTATCCGATGGGCCCCGAAAGCCCTGCGGTCGACGGTGTTTGGCCTCCGACTGGCGTTGAGACTTTAGATCCATGGCATCTGCCATTGATCAATACGCTGATTTTGCTGTGCTCAGGTGCTGCGGCTACATGGGCGCACCATGCACTGGTGCACGAGAATAACCGCAAGGACCTGAAG
>JADZAO010000035.1 GCA_020852535.1 Paracoccaceae bacterium
CGGTATTCGGCCATCTTCAGGCCAAGGTAATTAATGATCGATTGATGGTTTGGCCATGTCGGGTTTGAAAGCCAGATAGTGGCTTCGGGCGTGGCAAGACGGATCAGTTCAAGCGCCTGCCGGATCGCGCCCGTGCCGCCCGGAGTGGCGATCGAAGCCACACGGTCTATCGACACCGCATTGTTGAGGATCATTGAAGTCAGGGCAGCGTTATAGTCAGGTTCTCCTGCAAGTCCTGTGTAGGTTTTGGTTGTCTCAATCTTCCAGAGTTTCTTTTCCGCCTCTTTAACTGCCTTCATCACTGGCGTTAGGCCGGTTGCGTCTTTGTAAACACCAACTCCAAGGTCGATCTTGTTTCTGCGGGTATCCTCGCGGAACATTTGGATGAGTTGTAGGATCTTGTCCTGCGGCTGTGCCTTTAGCTGGTTGAACATCATCTATCCCTTTTTGACGGACAAATCGTCAAACATTTTCCATTCTGCAGAAGATCCATTGTAAAGCTTGTGGCTCTTGTGCCGATCTGTTCCAAGTCGAGCGATAGCACTGCCGTCGCGACTTCTAGTTCGTAAGTTATAGCGATAGCTTTCGACAGGTTTATTCCTGCCGCTTCGAAATGCCGCTTGCGGTTTCGGCATTGCTTTCATCGGCATCCGTCCTCGCGTTGGGTTAATGTGCGAGGTAGCGGCAAAGGGTAAAAAAAGCAAGTTTGGAAACTCTAGACGTAGAACTTTGGCAAGTTTTTTAAGAAGAAATCCCGGGGATTATTCCTAATCGAGGGTAAAATTTTTTGTAAAAATGCACGATTTCGAGGTCAGGAATTGCTCTAGTCGCGTTTGGAGACCTTTAATAGACGAGCCTTTTCGCGGTTCCAGTCGCGTTTGGCGCTGGTTTCGCGTTTGTCGGCCAGTTTTTTGCCCTTGGCGATGCCAAGTTTCAGTTTCACGACACCTCGGTCGTTAAAATACATCTTTATTGGTACGATGGTCATGCCTTCGCGGGCGGTGGCGTTCCACAGGCGCGATAGTTCTTTCTTGCTGACCAGCAATTTGCGGCGTCGGCGTTCTTCGTGGCCCCAAGTTTTTGCCTCCGCATAGGGGGCAATATAGCTGTTGATCAACCAGAGCTCGCTATTCTCAACGCTCGCATAGCTTTCTGCGATGTTTGCCCCCTCGCGCCGAAGGCTTTTCACCTCGGACCCGAGCAACATGATCCCTGCTTCGAGATCGCTCTCGATACTATAATCGAACCGTGCGCGGCGGTTTTCTGCGATGAGTTTCGAATTGGGGTCGGATTTGGCTACCATGATGCGTTCGAGATAGGCGATGGCACCCCCACTGTCCAGAATGCCCGGTCAAATGTGGGATTTACCTTTTTTGTCCTAGGCGGCAATTGGGGGATAAGTGGGTGCGGAATTGCTGCCTTAGACTGATCTCATGATGTTTATCTTTATTGGCGTTGCTGATTGAGACGGCGCTTTTGTCCTGGCATGACCATTGTTGCCAAGGGCTTTCTGAACTTGGGCTTGATGACGGTACTGATACTTGAGGTATTCCGGCTAATCCGGATCGATCAGTCGGAAGCGGCCTGTTGTCTGTTGTGGTTTAGTGTGTAGATGCCGCTGGCGACGATCATTGCTGATCCGATCAATGTCATCATATCGGGGTGTTCGCCAAAGACCAGTACGCCTGTCAGCATGGCAAAGACGATGCGGGTATAGCGAAACGGCGTCACTGCCGCGATTTCGCCAGTGCGCATGGCGATGGTTAGTGCGTTATAACCAAAGATTCCGAAGACTGACATGGCGATGACGAGTGCCGCGCCTGTTGTGTCTGGCCAGACGGCACCTCCTGTTAGTAAAAGTATGATTGCCCCCGCTAAGTTCACCATCGCCATGCCGTAAACGCCAAGTTGGCGGTTTGAAAGCATCTTTGGTACGGCCCGTGTTGCCAGATCTCTGCCCGCAAAACCGATGAGGCCGACGATTGTGATGAGTGAGAGTATGCTGAACCCGTCAAGACCAGGGCGCAAAATCGCCAAAACGCCGATAAAACCGACGATGATGGCAGTCCAGCGCTGCCAGCCGACTTTTTCCCCGAAGATAACTGCAGCACCTGCAACGACGACTAAGGGCGTGGCTTGTAGAATGGCTGATGCGAGCGAGAGTGGCGTCAATGTGATGGCAAGCGAATAAAACAGCCGCCCCGTTAATTCAAACCCCGAGCGGATGATAAGGGGCTTTGATAGGGCCGCAGTGTGGAATAAAGCCTCACCCTTTTGTCGCGCCAGAGTGGCAAAAAAGGCCATGCCGATTATACCAAACACTAGCATCGCTTCTCCGAGCGGCATATGCGTCTCAGCAGCTTTTAGGAACATGTCCTCGAAGGTGAAACTCACCATCGCGGCCACCATCCATGCGCCCCCTTTTAGGTTTTCAGCACGTAGCAAGGTGGTCATAGGATGCCCGCAAACTCCATCGCCGCCTTGATGTTGGCTTTGGTGCTATCAGTCAACGTGACCAGCGGTAGCCGTACTTCATCGGAACAGAGCCCGAGAAGAGATAGGCCATATTTTGCGCCTGCCAGACCTGGTTCGATGAAGATCGCCTCGTGTAGTGGCATTAGAAGATCCTGATATTTAAGTGCTTTTTTGTAATCCCCTGCTAAGGTCGCCGCTTGAAACTCGGCGCAAAGTTTAGGGGCTACGTTGGCGGTCACAGAAATGCAGCCTACTCCGCCATGCGCGTTAAAGCCGAGTGCGGTGGCATCCTCGCCCGAAAGCTGGATGAACTTTTGCCCGCAAGAGGCAC
Source organism: Paracoccaceae bacterium (assembly GCA_020852535.1). Classification (GTDB taxonomy): domain Bacteria; phylum Pseudomonadota; class Alphaproteobacteria; order Rhodobacterales; family Rhodobacteraceae; genus Paragemmobacter. Next base: position 2,807 of record JADZAO010000035.1, read on the forward strand.
GTTGCATTGACACGCGCTCAATCTTGCCGGTTGCATCCTTGACGCCGATGATACGCGGTAATTTGGCAAGGATGCCCATTGTTTGAGGTGACATATCCACGACCGATCGGCCTGGAATATTGTAGATAATGATAGGCAAGGTGCAGCAATTGTGCAGTTCGCTGTAATGCGCGATCATGCCCGCCTGCGTGGGTTTGTTGTAATAGGGTGTTACAACCAGCGCAGCATCGGCTCCGACTCGTTCACAATACTGGATAAGTCGGATGCCTTCGACGGTGTTGTTTGAACCTGCACCTGCGATTACTGGAACGCGGCCACGCGCGGATTTTACAACCGCTTCGATCACGGCTTCATGCTCTTCATGGCTCAGCGTGGGGCTTTCACCCGTGGTGCCGACCGGAACGAGGCCGGTTGAGCCCTGTTCTATGTGCCATTCTACTAGTTTTTTGAGCGTATCGAGATCTAGTGCACCATTTTTGAACGGTGTCACTAGGGCAGGAATGGACCCTTTGATCATGACACGTCTCTCCATTTTTGGGGTATGAATCGTCAGTTCCGAACATGACCTTTCTAGCTGTGTGGCAGAGGCTTGCCAAGCGTGGTGAAGAGCGATGACTGTTGTCAGTGACATGCTTGCCGTGTGTCGCCGATTCAGGCACATTCAATCTTAACGAATACTAAGAAAAAAACGGACGAACAAATGGGCATTTTTTCGCGCCGCCTCGGGTGGTTTGTCTTGGCGTTATTGGTTTTTGCGCCGGTTTTTGTCTCGGCAGAGGCAGTAGGGGCGATGCGCGATGCGCGGGCGCGAGTTGCCGCAGAGGATTGGACAGGAGCCGTTGCGGTTGCTCGCGGTGCGGGTGATATCGGTGTCGATATCGTAACATGGCAATGGTTGCGGGCAGGGGGCGGGCGGCTGGGCGACTACGAAGCCTTCTTGCAACGTCACCCCGATTGGCCGGGCTTGCCGATGTTGAAGAAAAAGGGTGAAGAGGCGGTCGCGCGGTCGACGGACCCTGCTCGTGTGGTGGCCTATTTTGCGAGCAGTATGCCCGAAACTGCGACCGGTTCGCTTGCCTATATTCGTGCATTAAAAGCGCAGGGTCGTGTGGTTGATGCTGAGAATGAGGCGTTTCGCGCTTGGATCAATCTGCCCTTTGGTCCTGAGGAAGAGCAAGAAATTTTTAGTCTTTATGGTGATGCGCTTTTGGGCGCGCATGAGGTGCGGCTTGATCGTTTACTGTGGCAAAATCGTTTTGCCGAGGCCAAGCGGATGCTGCCTCGGGTATCTTTAGGTTGGCAGGCGTTGGCCGAGGCGCGGATGGCGTTGCATGCCGATGTTGATGGGGTGAATGCGATGATCGCACGCATCCCGGCTGCGCTGCAAAACGATCCTGGTCTTGCTTTCGAACGTTTTGATTGGCGCTTCCGTCGTGACCGCAACGATGAAGCTGCAGAAATTGTGATCGCCGCGTCAAAATCGCTTCAGAGGCTAGGTGACCCTGAGGCCTGGGCAGAACGCCGTGCCTCATTGGCGCGGGCGCTACTGCGCGATGGTAAACCCAAGGCGGCCTACAGTGTCGCTGCGTCCAATCATCTGAGCGAAGGGTCAAATTACGCCGATCTGGAATTCCTGTCGGGCTGGATCGCTCTGCGTTTTCTTGGCGATCCTGTGACCGCGTTGAAGCATTTTAAACATCTCAAAGCGGCAGTTTCGACGTCGATCTCGGTTGCTCGTGCCTATTACTGGCAGGGCCGTGCCTTGCAGGCGACAGGCGATACGGGTGGGGCGACTACATTCTACCGAAGCGCAGCGCAGCACCAGACCGCATATTATGGGCTTATGGCGGCCGAAACGCTTGGGCTGAACCTTGACGAAAACCTTTTATCCGACCAGCGTCCGCCAGCTTGGCAGGGCGCAGGGTTCACGCGGTCTTCTGTCTTCGCCGCCGCTGTTTTGCTGGAAAAGGCGGGAGACCGCGCTCTGGCAAAGCGCTTCTTTTTGCATTTGAGTGAAGGCCTGAACGATACTGAGCTCGCTCAGCTTGCACAATTCACGCTTGAGCTTAATGAGCCGCACCTTGCCTTGGTCGTTGCGAAGGAAGCGGCTAAACGGGGTGTCATTCTGCCCCGTGCTTATTACCCGATTCCGTCTTTCGTGCCAAATGATGGGTTGGTTGTTAGTCGTGCGCTGGCGCTGGCGATTTCGCGACGTGAGTCGGAGTTTGACCCCGCTGCCCGCTCCGCAGCCGGTGCACGGGGATTGATGCAGGTCTTGCCTTCAACCGCCAAGCTGGTCGCGCCTCGCGTTGGGCTGGGCTATGACGGTGGTAAATTGAACGACCCGGCTTATAATGTGAAGATTGGCTCGGGGTATCTTGCGCAACTGGTCGAGCAGTTCGGCCCTTCGGTCGCTTTGGTGGCTTCGAGCTATAACGCGGGCCCCGGGCGTCCCAAGCGTTGGATGCAGTCGTTTGGTGACCCGCGCGATCCTTCAGTCGATGTGGTGGACTGGGTTGAGATGATTCCGTTTGCTGAAACCCGTACCTATGTGATGCGCGTTGTTGAAAGCCTTGTGATTTATCGCGCTAAGCTTAAAGGCATGACAGGGCCGGTGCGGATAACTTCGGAACTGCGGGGGTAAGGGCCATTGTCGACTCGCTCTGTCGTGCATGACGTAGATGGGGTGTGCCGGTGTGACAATAAATGGTTAAAAATCAGGCGACTTATGGCGATACGTTGGATTTTCTTTTCCCGCGTCACTTACTTACGCTCCGCGTGAAGATTCTTTTGATAGGGCACCCTAGGGAGCTGCTCATTTTTTGCAGAAAATTTCTTCTTGCAATCTCACCGGATTGCTGCGGCCTTCACGTCTTCATCGATGAAAGGCATGTATTGGCTGAAGTTTTCTGCAAACATACTTACCAGCTTTGATGCTTGCGTGTCATAGGCAGCTTTGTCGGTCCATGTCTGACGCGGGTTCAACAGCGTGGTTTCCACCCCTGGAACAGCGACAGGCACATCAAAGCCGAAGTTTGGGTCTTTGCGCATTTCGGCGCTTGTAAGCGAACCGTCCAGCGCGGCTGATAAGAGTGCTCGTGTTGCCTTGATGGGCATGCGCTTGCCTGTCCCGTAGGCACCGCCGGTCCAGCCGGTGTTCACCAGCCAACAGATCGCACTGTGCTTGGCGATCTTGGCTTGTAAAAGTCTGCCATATACTTCTGGGCGGCGGGGCATGAAGGGGGCACCAAAACAGGTACTGAAGGTAGGCTGCGGTTCGGTCACACCACGCTCGGTTCCAGCGACTTTCGAGGTGAAGCCCGAGAGGAAGTGGTACATCGCTTGCGCCGAGGTTAGCCGTGCGATGGGTGGTAGTATACCGTAGGCGTCGCATGTCAGCATGATTACGTTTTTGGGATGCCCGCCAAGGCCAGTCGCCGAAGCGTTAGAGATATATTCTAACGGATAGGCGCAGCGGGTGTTCGCCGTCAGGCTGTTATCGTCGAAGTCTAGTTCCAGCGTTTCGGGGTCGTAGACCATGTTTTCTACCACGGTCGCGAAGCGGTGGGTGGTGGCATAGATTTCCGGCTCGGCCTCGGGGTTTAGATTGATGGTTTTGGCGTAGCAGCCCCCTTCGAAGTTAAAGCTGCCATGATCAGACCAGCCGTGTTCGTCATCGCCGATCAGCGTGCGGTCGGGGCTTGCCGAAAGCGTGGTCTTGCCGGTGCCCGATAGTCCGAAGAATATGGCCGTGTCAGATGGATTGCCAATAGCGTGGTTTGCTGAGCAGTGCATCGGCATCACGCCTTTTTCGGGGAGAAGGTAGTTAAGCAGTGTGAAAACTGATTTTTTATTTTCACCCGCATAGGCGGTATTTGCGATTAGGATTAGCTTCTTGTCGAAGTTGAGAGTGATTACTGTATCGGTACGGCAGCCGTGGCGGGCTGGATCGGCCTTGAATGTAGGACAGTTAATGATTGTCCATTCGGGAACAAAACTGTCTAGTTCGTCGTGCGAGGGGCGGCGTAGAAGGTGGCGGATGAACAGCCCGTGCCAGGCTAGTTCAGTTACTACGCGCACATCCAATCGGTGCAGGGGATCGGCCCCTGCGAATAAGTCCTGTACGAAGTAATCGCGGCCTTTCATATGTGCCAGCATGTCGGCATGTAACAGATCAAAGGCTTCGGGTGCCATCGCGGCATTGTTTTCCCACCAGATGGTCTTTTCGACCGAAGCGGTGCGGACTACAAATTTGTCCTTGGGGGAACGGCCGGTGAATTTTCCGGTCGAGCATAGGAAGGCTCCGCCTTTGCCCAGTCGACCTTCGCCACGCTTCAACGCCTCTTCGACAAGGGCTGCCTCAATTAGATTATAGTAGATGTTTCCTAGATCAGTGATGCCTTGATGTGCTAATTCTTGCGCGGGTTTCATGTGTGCGTTCCTCATCCTGCAAGTTCCTCAAGGCCGGGGCGGGTCCCAGCGTCTTGTCCAAAACACAAAACCAGCCAATGTGTTACAATGCGGCAGTCTGGGCCAACAGACGCTGTGCTCCCTGACTATAACACGGTATTTTAGTTTTGGAACAAGAGGTAACCACGCAGTTAGCGCAACCATTTTTAGGTTAGCGCAATCACTTGATTTTGTGTGGCGCGAAGTAGTTTTAATAGCTTCGTTCTA
>JADZAO010000036.1 GCA_020852535.1 Paracoccaceae bacterium
AGGGGGTATTGGCCGATCGCCTGCGCGGCTCGATTTCAAAAAGTTGGAAGATCTATGTAGACAGCATATCGCAGCGACTGCGGATGCTGTACTTTTGCATGAATTGGAAGCATTCCTCGCCGCAGCACAAAAGGACCCGTTGACCGATGCACAACGAGAGAGACTTTTTCGCGCCCTTTACTGCGTCAAAGATAGAGCAAAAACCTTTCCTGAACTGCTTGAAAAGGCTTATTTTGCGCTGGTTTCACGCCCCGTTGTACCGGATTCTGCGGCGGAGGCTGCGCTGGATATGATATCCCGTAGTATGCTGAAATCGTTGACGCCGCGCTTGCAAAATACTAGCTGGACAAAAGAGAGCTTGGAACAAATCTTGACTGAAACCGCTGCAACTCACGGTATTGGATTTGGAAAACTCGCTGCTCCTCTTCGGGCCGCCCTTGCCGGTCGGACCGTGACACCTAGCGTTTACGATATGATGCTCGTCATCGGTCGGGACGAGACAATTTCGAGACTGGAGGACGCCGTCTACTGACCGACATTCCTCTTGTAATCGTACCGCTGCCAACGCCGTGCCGGTCTGCTCCGGACGCGGCATCAAATGGGAACTAAAAGATGGCTGAAGCCAAAAAAATCGCAACACTAACGTTTGACGGCAAGACCTTCGACCTGCCAATATATTCGCCTACCCTCGGCCCCGATGTAATCGACATCCGCAAGCTTTACGCCGAAGCCAATATCTTTACCTTTGATCCCGGTTTTACCTCGACTGCCGCCTGCGAAAGCACGATCACTTATATTGACGGCGACAAGGGCGAGTTATTACATCGTGGCTATCCAATCGAGCAATTGGCGGATAAGTCTTCCTATCTCGAAGTCTGCTATCTGCTGCTTTACGGTGAGTTGCCCAACAACGCGCAACTAGCCGACTTTAAAAGCCGAGTGTCGCGTCACACGATGGTGCACGAGCAGATGCACAACTTTTTCCGTGGTTTCCGTCGCGACAGCCACCCGATGGCAACGATGGTGGGCGTGGTCGGCGCGATGTCAGCTTTTTACCACGATTCACTCGATATTAACGACTCGTGGCAACGCGAGGTTGCAGCAATCCGCATGATTGCCAAGCTGCCGACCATTGCAGCTATGGCCTATAAATATTCGATGGGCCAGCCCTTCATTTATCCGAAAAATTCGTTGAGCTATGCGGGCAACTTCCTTCATATGTGCTTTGCGGTTCCGGCTGAAGAATATATCGTCAATCCGGTGCTGGAAAAGGCAATGGAACGGATCATGATGCTTCATGCCGACCATGAGCAAAATGCCTCTACCAGCACTGTGCGTCTGGCGGGATCTTCGGGAGCCAATCCGTTTGCCTGTATCGCGGCGGGTATTGCATGTCTGTGGGGTCCGGCGCATGGCGGGGCCAATCAAGCTTGCCTCGAAATGCTAAAAGAAATCGGAACGATCGACCGTATTCCAGAATATGTCGCCCGGGCTAAGGACAAAAGCTCGGGCTTGCGCCTGATGGGCTTTGGACACCGCGTTTACAAGAACTTCGATCCACGTGCAAAAGTTATGAAGGAATCAGCAGACGAAGTGCTGGAGTTGCTTGGCGTGCATCACAACCCACTGTTGCAAGTTGCTAAAGAATTGGAACGGATCGTGTTGCAAGACGAGTATTTCATCTCTAGGAAACTTTATCCGAACGTTGACTTCTATTCGGGCATTATTCTTGAAGCGATGGGCTTTCCGACCGCCATGTTTACCCCGATTTTTGCAATCTCACGTACCGTGGGCTGGATCGCACAATGGAAAGAAATGATCGGGGAAAAGAACCAAAAAATTGGTCGCCCACGCCAATTATATATCGGCAAAGCGCAGCGCGATTATGTAGATATATTTAGGCGCTGAAACTAGCTAGAAATTTCCACTTATGCGGGTGTTATAGGCTTGAAACGGCGGTCTACACGATCGCCGTTTTAGCATCTAAGACAGCCTATCGCCGCTTTATCCAAATGCGTAGGGACGTAAAAGGTATGTCCATACGTGCTGCAACAAGCTCACAGACCTTTTCAATCTTACCACGGCGCTTCATGCCCAAGGAAGTTCATGATTGAAAATGTGAATTCTTCAGTGAAAATTATTAAAGTAAGATCGGTCGTCTGCGGCAATGTGCGGGCTATACAAAGATGTGTGCAAGGAACAGCAATGTCGATGATTTAAAGGAAGATCGACGCTCATTAAGATCCTGGCGAGAGGGCCTGCCGGTCTTCGATTGGTGAAGCATAATTCTATTAAAAAAATAAATTTTCTAGTGGGTTAGTAGAATTTTATAATGTTATTATTGCATCATGTACAACGTAGTAGTGAAGTCGACAATCCCGTTGACGTCGGTAATCATCTATGGGGAATTGATCCTTAAACACCGGGGGCTGACAAAAGGTGGCTTTCTTTTAAGTGCTGTTAAGTTTTTCGATAATCTGACCGCTTTCCCTTGAGTTATCATCACGCTAGAATCCCCCAAAAGTAAGGGATTACAGCGATGCCAATGCAAAAGAATTTCAACGCCAATGAAGCTGAAGCCCGCATTTCAGCCAAGTGGATAGAAGCAAAGGCCTTTATCGCTGGAGCCAACACAAAACCTGGGACGGAAGTCTTTTCTATCATGATCCCGCCACCGAACGTAACAGGCAACCTGCATATGGGGCATGCCTTTAACAACACCTTGCAAGATATTCTGATCCGTTGGCACCGCATGCAAGGACATGACACGCTGTGGCAGGTGGGCACTGACCATGCGGGGATCGCAACCCAGATGGTGGTGGAGCGAAAGCTTGCCCAGCACCAAAAGCCCTCACGCCGCGAAATGGGACGTGAGGCGTTTTTGAAACACGTCTGGGAATGGAAAGCTCAGTCGGGTGGCACAATCATCAACCAGCTGAAACGGCTGGGAGCCTCCTGTGATTGGGACCGAGAGGCTTTTACAATGTCGGGGAATTTCCCCGATGCAGTGATTAAGGTCTTTGTCGACATGTACAACAAGGGCCTGATCCACCGCGGCAAACGCCTTGTGAACTGGGACCCACATTTAGAAACGGCAATTTCCGATCTTGAGGTCGAAAATACCGAAGTGGTTGGCCATATGTGGCACTTCAAATACCCTCTGGCCAACGACGAAACTTATGAATACGTGGAAAAGGACGAAGAGGGAAAAGTGATCTTCCGCGAGATGCGGAATTACATTTCCATAGCTACAACACGGCCCGAAACCATATTGGGTGATAGCGCGGTTGCTGTGCACCCCTCAGACACGCGTTATGCGCCTATTGTGGGCAAGATGGTACACCTGCCGTTATGTGACCGTCTTATCCCGATCATCTCGGACGAATACCCGGATCCGACCTTTGGCTCTGGAGCTGTCAAGATCACCGGCGCACATGATTTCAACGACTATCAGGTGGCCAAGCGCAACGCCCTACCCTGTTACCGATTGATGGATACACGCGGCACGATGCGAACCGATGGCGCGCCCTATCTCGAGGCTGTAGCCCGCGCAAGTGAAATCACGGCAGGATCTAGAACAACCGAGGCCGAAGTTGATAGCTTGAACCTTGTTCCCGAGAAATACCGCGGGCTTGACCGATTTGAGGCCCGTAAACAGGTGGTGTCCGATATCAACGTGGCTGGACTGGCGGTGACAGTTTTGGTCAAGTCAATTGATTCTGCGACGGGGTCAGAATACCTGACCCGCGAACCGCTAGTAGAATCCAAGAAGATCACGCAGCCTTTTGGTGATCGTTCGAAGGTTGTAATAGAACCAATGCTGACTGATCAATGGTTCGTCGATACGTCCAAGATTGTCGGGCCTGCCTTGGAAGCCGTGCGAACAGGACGAACCAAGATAATCCCCGAAAGCGGTGAGAAAACCTATTATCATTGGCTCGAAAATATCGAACCGTGGTGTATTTCTCGTCAACTCTGGTGGGGCCACCAAATTCCAGTCTGGTATGATATCGATGGCAACCATTATTGTGCGGCGACTGAGGCGGAAGCTATTGAAAAGGCGGGCGGCAAGACGCTGACACGCGATCCCGACGTACTAGATACGTGGTTCTCATCCGGCCTCTGGCCCATAGGCACTTTGGGCTGGCCAAACAAGACACCGGAACTGGCAAAATATTTCCCGACTTCGGTCCTCGTTACTGGGCAAGACATCTTATTCTTTTGGGTCGCCCGCATGATGATGATGCAGCTTGCGGTAGTGGAGGATATTCCATTTCACACCGTATATTTGCACGGCCTCGTACGCGACGCCAAGGGCAAGAAGATGTCGAAATCTCTTGGCAATGTAATCGATCCACTAGAAATTATTGATGAATATGGTGCCGACAGCTTGCGTTTTGCCAATGCAGCCATGGCTTCGCTGGGCGGGGTGCTGAAGCTCGACACTCAGCGGATCGCAGGTTACCGGAACTTTGGCACAAAGCTTTGGAACGCTTGCCGTTTTGCTGAGATAAACGGAGTTTGGGAGGACCACGTGACACAAAGCAGCCATCCTGCGCCAACTTCCACGGTGAATCGATGGATCATCGGCGAGACCGCTAAAGTGCGGGTCGAGGTCGATGCGGCACTAACCAGTTTCCGTTTTGATCAAGCGGCGGACGCACTTTACAAATTTGTTTGGGGCAAAGTCTGCGACTGGTATGTCGAATTTGCCAAACCCCTGTTTGACGGAGATCTGGCGACCGAGACGCGAGCAACGATGGCATGGGTTCTAGACCAGTCAATGATAATGCTGCACCCCTTTACTCCCTTCATCACCGAAGAACTCTGGTCCACCACTGGCAGGCGTGCCAAGATGCTCGTCCATACAGACTGGCCTGTCTACGGCATTGATCTGGTGGATCAAATTTCGGACCGCGAGATGACATGGGTAACGGGGCTGATAGAAGAAATCCGCTCTGCCCGTGCGCAAATACATGTGCCGGTTGGGCTAAAACTCGACATGTTAGCCACCGCGATGGACGATAGCGCACAGGGCGCGTGGACGCGAAACGAAGCACTAATCAAGCGCCTTGCCCGTTTAGAAAAACTGACCAATGCAACAATTGCCCCTAAGGGCTCAATCACGCTTGCCGTAGAAGGGGCAACATTCGTGATTCCGTTGGAAGGAATCATTAATATCACTGAAGAAAAAGCGCGATTGCAAAAGACGCTCGACAAACTGTCTAAGGAAATAAGCAGTTTAAAAGGGCGACTGAACAACCCTTCCTTCGTCGCATCAGCGCCGGAAGAAGTGGTCGAGGAAGTTCGCGACAATCTAAAGACCCGCGAAGATGAGGTTGCCAAGTTGAGCACAGCCCTGAAACAACTCGCTGAGATCGAATGATTTTTGCCAAAATATTCCCTAGGTGGATAAACGGCTATGTCCGCGTACTTGTATGGAACAAATGTTTGTAGAGATACAGAAGCTAGTACCGCTTAATCTTTGGATGCGTATCTCTTACGGGGAAGACAGAAGAAACGGCGGTATTTGCCAAGATACTATCGCAAACCTTGACAGCGCGAACGCAGTTCTAGCCGTTTCACGGCCCATCTGTTTCATCAGCTTAGTCAAGGCAAGAGCGAAGCAGTCTTCGATCGATTTGACTTCGCGGGCCCTTTCTCCACAGCGCCGCGCGATGCAGAAATAGCCTTGTATTCATAGAGCTGCGTAAGCATGCCTTTGTGAGAGTTGCGGATAAGTGGATAAAGGTTATCAATCGCGCAGGGAGATAATCAAAGGCCCAGTCTCTGCATGACCATTGCGCTAACGACAGCAGGATCGGCCTTGCCACCCGTGGCTTTCAATACCTGCCCCGTAAACCATCCCGCAAGCTTAGCATTCACCTTGGCCTTTTCCACCTGCGTGGGATTGGCCGCGATCAACTCGTCGAGTGCTGCCTCAATAGCGCCAGTATCAGTCACGGCTTTAATGCCGTGTCTAGCCGCCACTTCCGCAGGGTCGCCGCCTTCGTTCCAAAGAAGTTCGAAAAGATCTTTCGCCATCTTGCCTGTGATCTCGCCTTTTGCCAAGAGATCAAGCATGCCGCCTAATTGCTCCGCCGAGACAGGGCTGTTAGCAATCGCCTTATCCTCCTTGTTCAATCGTCCAAAGAGTTCGTTGATGACCCAATTTGCGGCGATCTTGCCATCACGGCCCTTGGCGACGGCCTCGAAGAAATTGGCAGCTTCAAGTTCGGCAGTCAGCACGTTGGCATCATAATCGGTCAAGCCGTAATCGGCTATGAAGCGCGCCTTCTTGGCATCGGGAAGTTCAGGCATTCGTGCCGCAATATCGTTAATCCATGCCTGTTCAATCTCCAACGGAAGCAGGTCGGGGCACGGGAAATAACGATAGTCATGTGCCTCTTCTTTGGACCGCAGCGACCGCGTCTCACCCTTATCGGCATCATAGAGGCGGGTTTCTTGCTTAACCGCACGACCGTCTTCCAGAATGGCTATCTGGCGACGGGATTCGTATTCGATGGCTTGTTGGATGAAGCGCAACGAGTTCATGTTTTTGATTTCGCAGCGGGTGCCCAGATGGCCAAAATCTTGTGTGGCCTGATATTTCTCGTACTGACCCGGACGACAAACCGACACGTTTACATCAACTCGCAGGTTGCCGTTCTGCATATTACCATCGCATGTGCCAAGATAGCGCAGGATCTGCCGAAGTTTTGAAACATAGGCTGCAGCTTCTTCCGGCCCGCGGATGTCAGGCCGACTGACGATCTCCATCAGTGCAACGCCTGTGCGGTTGAAATCGACAAAGGACATGTTTGGGTCCATGTCATGGATCGACTTGCCCGCGTCCTGTTCGAGGTGAATGCGCTCAATCCGTACGAGGCGCGCCACACCGGGGCCCATCTCGACTAGGACCTCTCCTTCACCCACAATAGGGTAATAAAACTGGCTGATCTGGTAACCCTGCGGTAAGTCGGGATAGAAGTAATTCTTGCGATCAAAGGCCGAAGTTCGATTAATTTTTGCTTTCAAACCAAGGCCCGAGCGCACGACCTGTTCGATACAGAATTCGTTTATGACCGGTAGCATACCCGGCATAGCGACATCAACAAAGGCAACATTCGAGTTCGGCTCAGATCCCACTTGTGTGGAAGCCCCAGAAAAAAGCTTGGCATTCGAAGCGATTTGCGCATGAATTTCCATGCCTATCACCAGTTCCCAATCGCCAGTCGCGCCCGCAATCACCTTGGGTTTCCAGGTATCATAGGAAAGATCAAGCATCGGTGCCGTCCTTGTGGCCTTTTTTCTGACTGTCTAGGCGCGATAGCGCGGCTCTTCAAGTAGCGGTTGCGTGCCCGATGAATGCTCAAGAACTTCGAAATCAACGAGATCAGAATAGCGTGTAAGAGTAGCGGACCCAACTCTAAGGGACATGGCGCTAAGGAAGTTGAACGGGAATTTTTAAACAATACTCAAAAAAGGTATGGTACTAAATGGCATGAAACGATCAAGACCCGAACAATAAAGGAATAATTCGACTAAAAGTAGGTTGAAAACAACGATATTTCGCGGCAATGGCATGGTCTCTGGATTAGTCCGTCAGGGTGCAGACCGCGACTGGATGCCGATGCGCGATAACAAAAAACGTACCGAAATTGCTAAATGGACCCATGAGCGGCCTTATTGCGTTATTTAACCCTAAACTGACGGGTCAACAATTTCTATGTGAAAAATCAGTTTTTCCTAAGGTGCAGCGGTCTCACAATACAAAAACGCTTCTACCATATTACCTTGGCCACAATACCCATGATAACCGCTAATAAGACCCCAACCATATCACCAGACAAGAGTACAATATTTTTATAAAAGAAGCTGGACCTTAGCTTGCGCTGCGTATCCGATCCACCATTTCGGCCAGATTGCGGCTAAGCGAAGGAGTTGCAGCTATACGATCGAGCTCCATTCTAATCAAAGCACGACGATTGGAATCGTAACGAGGCCATGTTTCAAAAGCGGTCGACATGCGAGCAGCGGTCTGCGGATTAAACGGATCGAGGCGCAAAAGCCAAGCTGCTACCAAACGATAACCCGATCCACTAGCATGATGAAAACCTGCATGATTGGCCAAAAGCGCTCCAATTACTGCGCGGAAACGGTTGGGGTTTTTCCAATCGAAGGCAGGGTGCTGCGTGAGTGCGTCAGTCACATCTGCAGCACGGTC
>JADZAO010000037.1 GCA_020852535.1 Paracoccaceae bacterium
GCATGAATAAAGTGACAACGCAGATTGCAGTGCCTGATATTTTGTGCATCGGGTCGATCCTGTGGGATATCATCGGGCGCTCGCATCTGTCGATGCGGCAGGGATCGGATATGCCGGGCAGAATCACACGCTTGCCCGGCGGTGTAGCGATGAATATCGCTATGACACTAGCGCGATTTGGCATGCACCCTGCAGTGTTGACTACAATCGGGCGCGATGCCGAAGGGGATGAGTTAGTTGCGGCTTGCGGGCGGTTAGGTGTTGAGACTGGTTTTGCCTACAGGCCCAAGGATTTGCCGACCGACCGATATATGGCGGTTGAAGGAGCGAATGGTCTGATCGCGGCGATTGCAGACGCGCATTCACTGGAAGCGGCAGGCGACAAGATATTGCGGCCCTTGGCGGACGGTACCTTGGGGTCGGAATTGGCTCCTTGGAGCGGGCTGATTGCTTTGGATGGCAACCTAACGGCGGCGCTAATTGCTGAAATTGCTGTATCACCTCTATTTGCCTTAGCTGATTTACGGATCGCTCCCGCATCACCCGAGAAAGCCGAGCGATTGGTACCAATGCTGGGACACAAGGGCGCAGTGCTTTACGTGAACCTTGAAGAAGCGGCGCTGATTGCAGGGGCAAAGTTTAGCGATGCGGCGGCTGCGGCAGCGGGGCTGCTGGAATTGGGAGCCATGCGGGTGCTAGTGACTGATGGTGGACGGGCCTGTGCCGAGGGCACAAAAGGGCTTGGTGTGATTTCTGGTCTGCCGCCCAAAGTGCTGGTTACGCGGGTGACAGGCGCGGGCGACACCTTCATGGCCGCCCATATTGCGGCTGAACGTTGCGGTAAGGGACACGAGGCAGCGCTGATGGCGGCGATCAAGGCGGCAGCGGTTTATGTCAGCGGAGAGATTCCAGTATGAGCTTTGTAGGTGTGCAATGGCTAAACCTCTTATAGCGAAAGGCTGGATAGGATGAAATTGGCCAAGGCGGATACCACCATGTTGATTATTGGCCGTTCGGATTGGGTCTCGTTACCCCTGCCCTTTCCCGACGATCGTTTACGTCTGCGTCTTATGCCGCTTCGTAATGCGGTAGGTTCGGTGCAGGTAAAAGATTCTAGTAGCGGTCTTGGCTATCTGCCCGACGATTTGACACGGGTGGACATTATGGCCCATTCGCCGGAAAGTACGGGCCTTCGGACTATTTTACCGGATTATACTTGCGGGTTCGCTATCCCGCGCGCTTTGCACGAGGATCTCTAAATGTTGCCACTAATATTTTCGCCTGAAGTTGATATCGCTTTGAAAACGGGCCGGGCCGTAGTGGCGCTGGAATCGACGATCATCACCCACGGGATGCCTTGGCCTCAGAATGTGGAGACGGCACGAGCGGTGGAGGCCGCCGTGCGAGCTGAGGGGGCGGTGCCTGCCACAATGGCTGTGATGGCAGGCCGTATCCATATTGGGCTAACGGATGAACAATTGGAGCGTCTGGGCCAGGCCAAGAATGTGGCTAAACTAAGCCGTGCGGACCTTGCGGCTTGTGTGGCGACAGGCGGTACGGGGGCCACAACTGTTGCCGCAACGATGATCTGTGCGCGGTTGGCAGGGATTTCGGTATTTGCTACAGGTGGCATCGGCGGGGTACATCGTGGGGCGGAAAGTTCGTTTGATGTTTCAGCCGATTTGTCAGAACTAGCACAGACAGCGGTAACGGTAGTGGCTGCGGGTGCCAAGGCCATCCTCGACCTGCCTAAGACGTTGGAGTATCTGGAAACGGCAGGGGTGCCGGTAATCGCCTATGGGCAGGATGCTTTTCCGGCCTTTTGGTCACGAGATTCAGGACTGAAAGCTCCGCTACGAATGGATACGGTCGAGTCAATTGCTGCGGCTCATCGGATGCGCGGGCAGTTAGGACTGCCAGGCGGGCAGTTGGTGGCGAATCCGATCCCACCAAATGCTGAGATCGCCCGCGAAGAGATATTGCCGGTGATCGAGGCTGCGCTGGCAGAGGCATCGGTCAAGCGGATTGCGGCAAAAGAAGTAACGCCCTTCCTGCTGGGACGTATTTTCGATCTAACCGAAGGTCGTTCTTTGGCGGCAAATATCGCCCTTGTCTTGAATAATGCGCGACTCGCAGGAAAAATCGCAAAGGCTTTGACAACAGAGTGATTGTGCTGTGGTAAGGGCTTTCCAGAATGGTGGAAAAAGGAATTATGTAGGCATGACATTGACCATTCCGCCAAAGCGCGGCTTTCTTGCTGGGTTGCGGGCCAGCTTTTTAACTGGCCTTGTTGTCGTGTTACCCGTTGGGTTGACGCTGTGGCTGACTTGGGCGGCTATTGGCTGGCTTGATGCGTGGATTTTGCCTCTGATCCCCGCCGCCTATCAGCCCGAAGCGATCATTCACCGCATTTTTGAGCCGACTGTGGACTTTCCGTTGCGCGGTGTGGGCGTGGTGGTGTTTTTGGCCTTTACGGTCATCATCGGCTGGTTGGCCCGTGGAATTATCGGACGCACGTTGGTACGGCAGACTGAAACGCTGGTTGACCGCGTGCCTGTGGTGCGGTCGATTTATGGCGGGCTCAAGCAAATCACTGAAACCGTATTTAATCAAAAGGAACGGTCATTTGACCGAACTTGCCTAATTCAGTTTCCGCGTGAGGGAAGCTGGGCCGTGGGGCTGGTTGCAACGAATCCCAAGGGCGAAATTGCAGCGCGGCTGCCTCAGGGCGACGAAATGATCGCAGTTTTTTTAGCGTTAACTCCCCTGACTTCGGGGATGTTGGTCTATGTTCCTTCACGCGATGTGATCTTTCTGAATATGAAGTCCGATGAAGCAGCAAAGCTTATAGTGTCGGGCGGACTGGTCTATCCGTCCGTAAAGGATCCAACGACAGGCAAATAAGACAAGTTTCTTCGAAGGATTTTAGTCAGAGTGCAATCCAACTACTGTTGAGATTGATTGTTGTGCCGGTAATCTTGTGCGTGGTTGCAGAGCACAGCAATATGCTCGTGTAGATAATTCCTGTTTGGTTTTTGCTTCAGTGGTACGAGAGTCGGCGCTGCAGCATAACTTCGTGGATCATTGTATCGCGGTTTGTGTCATTTTCCGGTGATTCCCTGCCTTACCGCTTCCAGAGCGATGCTATTAGACGGGCCAATCATGTTATGCTCAATTGCGATATATACCGATACGAAGTTCAGTGCAGTGGTTTTGTAAATGCGGGTCAACGAAGCGTTATTAAGTCTCTTTTGACTGTGATTCGGGCAAAAAAAAACGCCGACACGAGGCCGACGTTTAAGTTATTGAGGCAGGTTTCATACAGGCAAGAAACCTCTCGAGCAGTAATTCTTGTATACGCCGACTGGATGCGCTGGCCAAGCTAAAAGTTTGAAACTGTTGGGACACGGGTTTGGTATTATCGGAAAGAACAAAATACGTAGAAAAATGTTACCTTATTAAAGGGGTTGTTTTGCAAGCTTTGTGCGAGGCGGTGATGGCCTTAAAGTCGCAAGCGAAAGCAATGTGGTCGAAGATGTGGTTCTTTACCAACAGGAAAAGGACATCATTAATGTGATCACTATTTATGTCGAGACTCTTATTGGGATCATGCTGTCGGCCACCAACCCTACCGATTTTGATTCTCATGTTGAAGCATTGGATCGTGTCTTGACGAGTGGACACTATGTTATATCCATTTAGTATTTGGACGTCTCGCGGCTTGCCTATGCCAAGGAATTGCGGCATCCCGAACTCTTACCAATTTACGGCGAAAGGATAGGATGGCAGTCAGATGCCTTCTGGTCCGGAGAATGAGGATTGAAATGCGTAAATTTATGGTTCTGGTGGTTATGGCAGTTGGTCTTGTGGGATGTAACACAATATCTGGTTTGGGCGAAGACATCTCGGCCAGTGCCCGAACAGCGCAGAGTTGGCTGGGTAACTAAACTGGATTCGCCAAGGTTAGACTATTGTGTCTAGCCTTCGTCTTTTTATGAAACATGAGGTATGGGACGGGACAACATTAGCTAGTAAAGCTAAAGTGAAGTTTTCCATGCGGATTGAAGAGGCTTTTTGTCTTGCGTCAAAATCTGTCTGCCATGCTGCA
>JADZAO010000038.1 GCA_020852535.1 Paracoccaceae bacterium
GCGACAATGCCGTGCTCGAAACATAGTCAAGATCGCTGCTGCTATCGTCAGCCTGCACAGTGTAGACAAAAGTCAAAACACGGCCATCAGCGCTAATCCCAGAGTAGTTCGCAATACAATCCGTAGCGCCAGTCTCCAAAACCAGCTTCGGACGACCAGAAACTCTCACCGCTTTATCAAACGCGACTTGGATCGAGATGCTGCTCCCGACCTTATAGGACCCGTCGGGCGTTGATGACTGAACCGAAACCACCGATTGGGCTGCCACCGCAGAAGCACATAGGCTCAAAAAGCCCGCCATCAGCCAAAGACGAAGGCCAGACAGACCACAAGTCGTCTGATGTCTAGAAACAAAAGCGCCCAACACGGTTTTGATATCAAGCATTATTCCATCCAAAAAACAGAAGATTAAGCCTGAGAGCGCGATTTGAGACAAATAAACAGAGCTTCAAGCTTTTAAGGTTGCTTCACAAAACAACGGATAGAATTGTCAAAAAGGCATTGATAATACTTAAAAAAATATCAATCACACACATGCAGACGCACCCTCCCGATAAAACAAACCATATCTATACCTAGATATATAAAACTAAGGCCAGACATTCTGTAAAGCCGCAATCAGAAAGTTCCAAACGCTCCCACGCCCTTTATATAAATACATAACTAGGATAGTTTTTGATAATCAATGAAACCCAAAAATAATCCAATTGGATAGCAAATAACATTCTTATAGCAAAACAAAATTTGCCAGTTGGCCTTCCTCAGCAAGCACACTCAAAAAACGACTTAGCTACCGCGCTCTCCTACCACTAGCTGACCAACAACAAACAGAGCGCTTAACCAAATAATCTGACATATTTCTGCAAGAATCTCTTCAGAATAAGTGAATAAAACTTTAATAAAAAATCAAACCATTTCGACTGGCGACGACCAGTTCACGCCAAATATCCACTTTTATGCATCATGGATTCATCCACGCAAGTTTAGAGGACAAATTTTGTGCCGTAACATCGTGGTTATATATGTAATCAAAGCGTCTAAGGACTAGGTCGGGGGCAAGTTTTCCACAGATCCTAAGCGCAGTATGAGCAAGGCTGCGTGTTGGTCCTGAAAGGTGATAGGCACGGGCCGAGGCATTGGCGGCTTCGACAATTTTTGCCGTGCGCGGGGCACGCATAGTCTGGTAGGCAAGGAGAGCTGCGGCGGGTGTGTCGGAAGCCGAAAGCACATCGGCCAGTGTCCAGGCGTCTTCAAGCGCCATATTTGCTCCCTGCGCCAAAAAGGGCAGCGTGGGATGGGCGGCATCTCCGAGAATGGCCATTGCCCCCTTGGGCAAAATAGCGTGCCAGCGTTTTGCAACCGGATGACAAAACAGCCCCCAAAGCCAGACATCAGAGACCTGATCAAGCCAGCCGCGTACGCGGGGGCTGAAGCTTTCAAAGGCGAGGCGCAGTTCCATCGGGTCGTCGTGCAGAGTCCAGCCCTCTTCCACCCAGCGGCGGCGCTCCTCAACCGCGACGATGTTGCGCAAGGTGCCGCCACGCAGCGGATAGCTAACGAGATGGCGACCATAGCCCATATGAACTTCAGTCACATTCTGCTCGACTGAACTGGCGGGACGAAGGGCGCGCCACGCGACCTGATGGGTAAAGAAAGGAGCGGTAATACCTGTAAGGGCCATACGAGTGGGCGAATGTAGGCCATCGGCGCCAACCATGAGCGGCGCTTCAATTTCCAGTCCCTGAGTGGTAATCGCTTTAGGGCGATCGCCGGAAAGATCAACGCGATCAATCTTGGTCAGCAAACGAATATCAACGCCCACTTCGCGTGCGCCATTGGCAAGAAGGTTGATCAGATCAGCGCGGTGGACAAAATGCCAACCAAGATCAGGGCGCAAACGAGCAAGATCAAGCCGCAAGACGCAGGAATCGTCAAAGCCATCACGCAGCTCCACCGCCTCGGCGCGGATCGAAAGGCCGTCAAGCGAAAGACCAAGCGCCGCCAGAACACAGGCACCATTGGGACTGATTTGAAGGCCTGCGCCCACTTCACTAATCACGTCGGCTTGTTCCAGCACAGTAACGCAAGCACCACGCATAGCCAGCGCACGGGCAAGGGCCAAACCCGCGACACCTGCGCCCAAGATGGTTACTGGCTGTCCAATCAGTGTCATGTTCCTCACCGCAAAATAGAAAACACCGAACCTTTAGGATCAGGCGTCATTCTTTGCCCATGGAAAGGCAGGTACAAGTCTCCTGCCCTGCAGCGAAAGCGTCAATCCTCGCGATGGACTTTTTCGCGGCGCTCGTGCTTTTCCTGCGCTTCCAACATCATGGTGGCGATGGGACGAGCGTCGAGGCGTTTGAGACTAATGGGCTCGCCCGTCATCTCACAGTAACCGTATTCACCGTTTTCGATACGGCGCAGAGCCGCGTCAATCTTCGACACTAGCTTGCGCTGACGATCACGGGTGCGCAATTCGATAGCGCGGTCAGTTTCTTCCGAGGCCCGGTCAGCAATGTCGGGAACATTACGGGCAGAATCTTGAAGGTTGTCAATGGTTTCGGCGGATTGTTCGATCAACTCGTTCTTCCAATTGATCAGTTTGCGCCGAAAATATTCGAGCTGGCGTTCGTTCATAAACGGTTCGTCCTCAGCAGGACGGTAATCATCTGGTAGGAACACCTCAGACTTCATAAATGCTCTCTCCAATGTATCGGATCACTCCGACAGGTGGCCTACCATCATGACGCACCCCCTAATTGCGGGGGCGTCTAGACCATTGACGGGCGATTGTCACTAGCAATTAGGACAAATTAAACGCACCATTAATATCGATCTTACCTAGCATACCCGCAAAGATCACCATGAAGTTCACCTCAAACGACCAATACATCTCCACTGACAAACTAACGATGGCGGTGGATACCACCGTAACGCTGGAACGGCGTTTTTGATTAACAAAGTAGCCGATGCAAAAGGTTTTTTTCTGGAACGCTTCAGACGCGGAACGGTTCAGGGCACCCAAACCTGGTCCAGCCACGCAGGCAAAGAGCCGATATCGGCCAGCACCACATCGGCATACGGAGCAAGTTCCGCCTCCCCTGCTATACCTGTAAGCACAGCCACCGTCCGCATCCCCGCCGCCCGTCCAGCTTCGAGGTCATGGAGACTATCACCCACCATCACCACCCGCGCAGGATCCAACCCGAACTTTGCAGCAAAAGCCAAACACATCCCAGGACCTGGTTTCGCGCCATAGCCGGAATCGGACCCCGCGACGAAATCGAAGAATTCTGTGATATCATGCGCTGCCAGATGCGCTGCCGCAGGCGCTTTAGCATCATTGGTGGCCAATCCCACCCGCAATCCCCGCATTTTCAGCAAAGCCAGAAGAGGGCGTAAAGGCACAACAGGTAACATAACCGCAGTCGCAGCCCGCACGTTGATCTCTTGCATCACATTTGCATGCGTCAGACCAGACAGATAAGGCAATAAACAGGCTGCAATATCCGAAACGGTCGCCGCAATCACTAGGCTATCCGACGCGAAAGTCCCGCTTTCAACATCAAAGCCTATGGCCACCCCCATCGCTCGTGCATGAGCCTCGTCACGGCCCAGATCGCGCAACAAATGCCGTGCCCACCCACTCCAACTGGCGCGGAAATCAAACAGCGTGCCATCCTTGTCAAAGATAATCCCGTCAATCATACTACACTGCCTACCAGATTCCCCAAACCGCCACGATCCTCGCCGCAGGTCAGACCAAAAACAACCACCTTACACATCGATCTTAACCAAAATGCTCACGAAACAAACGTCTAGTCGCCCTGATATTTTAGCAGTTTGGGTGCTTCACGCCCACTAGCCCAATCTACGTCCAATGAAACGCCTGTCCTCCAGGCAAAACCGCCCGTGCTTCCATCGGCACGCCATAGGCCAGCCCGCTTCCGTCGCAAAAAGCCATAACCCAAGCATCTTCCATCATCACAAAATCAAGCACCGCACCCAGAAACTCTGGTCGGCCAGCCGCCTCAGTCACATCTGCAGCACTGGCACCTGACGCGCCAAGAAAGCTCGCAAACAACTCGTCCTCACCCGCAAGCCAAGCCAAAGCCTGCAATCCGACCATCTCCGCATTTTCCCGCTGCATATCTGTCCACATCATCTTAGAGTCTCGCCCAGCAAAACGATCATTCGAAGCAAATTTTTTGTAATCCAAAAACCTTTAATGAACGCTTTGCGAAGATTTTAGTGCATTAGGGATCATAATACGATCCACACAAACGAAACGACAGGCCAGAAATGGCATTTCTTTCCCCTTCCATACAGTCAAAAAACGCCCCCACTGCTTTGCATCGAAACCCTTAAAGTTCACTTTCACGGACGCAACACTAAGCCACATAAAACCCCTTTACTATGGCGATCTTACCCCTACACATCTAGCATTAGACTGCTTAACTTCAGCCCCTACACGACTCTCGCACCACATGCGGCCCAAAGGACCACGTCAAATGCCCCACGCTCATGCCTGTGCTAAAAGCAGAACCCAAACAGATAAAGACCGTCAACTAAAACAGGCGCTCCTGCGCGGCTGGCTTCGACGTTGCCCAAACTGCGGTTCAGGTCCAATGCTGCGCGGTTACCTCAAAGTCCGCGAAAGCTGCCCCGTCTGCGGCGAAGCGCTGCACCACCAACGCGCCGACGATGGCCCCGCCTACCTGACCATCCTAATTGTGGGCCACCTCATGGCGCCACTAATTCTTTGGGTTTTCGTGCGCTACCGTCCCGATGCCCTCGTACTCGCAACAGTCTTTTCAATCGGCACGATCGCGCTCTCACTCTACCTTTTGCCCCGAATAAAAGGCGCACTAGTAGGCATACAATGGGCCAAACGAATGCACGGGTTCTAAACGTCAATCCAAAACCCTGACCGATCCACGACACAACTGCCGTTCACGTCTTAACCCCAAAGGCACCAAACTGCGTATTCTGACGCATTCACCACGGCTGCCTTAGGCAAACTAGTCAAAGAAATGAGCCTTCAAATCAACAGCCATAATCCCGAACCGACACAGCACTACATCTTCCGGACCATCATGCCACCGAGCCGCCCCTGCCACTTCAATGTCCGCCTCTTCCTAATCGACCGCACCCTGGGTTCAAAAGATATTTCCATTCCACCATGCCCCGTATTTTCAACATATCAAGCAAAGTAGTCAGGACGTGCCGTGTATTCATCCCGCCACCTCACGTAACCAACCAAAGATCACTTATCAGACACCTCAACGGCATGATCAAAAGCCGCGCCTAATCTATAAAATTACGCTCGAGAACCCCAGCTAGGCCCCCTATCCTCTAGCTCTTCACCTCACCCCGGGCTAAAATACCAAATGGACCGGACGAAATGCGCGCGCATGGCACGAATTCTAATCACTTCCGCCATCCCCTACATCAACGGGATCAAACACCTCGGCAACCT
This sequence comes from Paracoccaceae bacterium, assembly GCA_020852535.1. Taxonomy (GTDB): domain Bacteria; phylum Pseudomonadota; class Alphaproteobacteria; order Rhodobacterales; family Rhodobacteraceae; genus Paragemmobacter. The sequence goes on from JADZAO010000038.1 coordinate 5,483, forward strand.
CGTCGGCAGCCAGTTACCCGCCGACCTCTTCGCCCGTTTTATGCGCGCCCGCGGACACGAAGTCATGTTCATATGCGCCACCGACGAACACGGCACCCCTGCAGAACTCGCCGCCGCCAAGGCAGGCAAGAAAGTCGAAGACTATTGCACTGAAATGCACGAGACTCAAAAGAACCTCGCCGCAGACTTCCGCTGGTCGTTCGACCATTTTGGGCGCTCCTCTTCGCAGCGCAACCACCGCCTCACACAGCATTTTGCGAGAAAACTAGCTGAAAACGGGCTAATCAAAGAAGTAGTTGAAAAACAGATATTTTCCATAGACGAAAACCGCTTCCTACCCGACCGCTACCTCACCGGTACCTGTCCAAATTGTGGCAACACCTCAGCACGCGGTGACCAGTGTGAGGAATGCACCAAACAACTCGATCCCACCGACCTGATCAACCCACGCTCGTCAATCTCGGGTTCCCACAACCTCGAACTGCGCGAGACAAAACACCTGTTTTTGCGCCAGCGCAGCTTAAGCAAAAAGCTGGAAGCATGGATCGACAGCAAAACTGACTGGCCAATCCTGACCACCTCAATCGCCAAAAAGTGGCTCAACGACGGCGACGGCTTGCAAGATCGCGGCATAACCCGCGATCTCTACTGGGGCATACCCGTCAAAAAAGGCGACCAACCTTGGCCGGGCATGGAAGGAAAGGTCTTCTACGTCTGGTTCGACGCCCCCATCGAATATATCGCGAGCACCGCAGAATGGGCCGATGCCAATGGCAAGCCCGACGCGGACTGGGAACGCTGGTGGCGCACCGATAAGGGGGCCTCGGACGTGACTTATTACCAGTTCATGGGAAAAGATAACGTCCCATTCCACACCCTATCCTTCCCTGCCACAATCCTCGGCTCAGGCGAGCCGTGGAAGCTCGTGGACTACTTAAAGTCCTTCAACTATCTAAACTATGACGGCGGCCAGTTCTCGACCAGCAAAGGTCGTGGTATTTTCATGGATCAAGCGCTTTCCATTCTACCCGCCGATTACTGGCGCTGGTGGCTCCTGTCCCACGCCCCCGAATCCTCAGACAGCGAATTCACATGGGAAAACTTCCAAAATTCGATCAACAAAGACCTCGCAGATGTACTGGGTAACCTCGTCTCCCGCGTGACCAAATTTGCCACCTCGAAATTAGGCACCACCATCCCCGCCGGTGGCACCTTCGGCCCGCAGGAAGCCGCGTTCATAGATAACCTCAGAGCACGCATCCGCGAATACGAAACACTGATGGAGCAAATGGAGATCCGCAAAGCCGCTGCCGAACTTCGCGCCATCTGGGTGATCGGGAACGAATACCTGCAGTCCGCCGCACCATGGACCGTAGTCAAAACTGATCCCGAACAGGCACAAGCACAAATCCGCCTCGCCCTGAATCTGATCCGCGTTTACGCAATCCTGTCACAGCCCTTTATCCCAGATGCATCGGCCGCCATGATGGCTGCGATGGGCTCAACTAACTGGTCATGGCCAAGCGACATATCCGCTGACATGCACGCGTTGCCCACTGGCAGCACCTTCTCCGTGCCGGAAAACCTCTTCCGAAAAATCACCGACGAAGAACGCATCGAATGGCAGACCCGCTTCTCAGGTACTCGCACTTGACCGCGTTTTTTGTCTAAAAACATCCTCGGGGGAAAGATCGCAAAACACCTCTAGTGGAGAAGCCCCCCCGCGCCAACCAAAAAACAGAGCAAATCTAACCACGGCAGATCATCTAAAGCATCTTTCGCCAGCGCCCGAAAACCCTCGCAGACCTTTGAAAAAACATAAAATCAAGACCGCGCCAGCAACGCCTCAATCTCCTCGCGTGAAGGCATAGAAAGCGCCGCGCCCGGGCGCGTTACACTGATGCCTGCCGTAGCACAACCAAAGCGCCCAGCTTCAATCACATCACGCCCCTCTCCCAAGGCAACAGCCAAGCCACCA
>JADZAO010000039.1 GCA_020852535.1 Paracoccaceae bacterium
CCATACCCAACCGATTTAGCCCTGCCATCGCAAAAATGGTCGCCACCGCCACCCCATCCTCAAGTTTCTTCATCCGAGTTTGCACATTACCACGAAACTCAACCAACTTCAGGTCAGGCCGCCGCAATGAAAGTTGCGCCCGCCGCCGCAAAGACGAGGATCCTACTACCGCCCCCTGCGGCAAATCCGCCAAGCTCCTGTAATGGGACGAAACAAAACCATCACGCACATCCTCTCGTGGCAGATAGCAATCAAGCACCAGCCCCTCAGGTTGCAAGGTCGGCATATCCTTCATCGAATGAACCGCTATATCGATCACTCCCGCCAGCAGCGCCTCTTCGATCTCGCGCGTAAACAGCCCCTTACCACCGATTTCCTTAAGCGACTTGTTGAGAATTTGATCCCCTGTCACCTTGATAATAACGATCTCAAAGGCGTCGTTGGGCAGGTCAAATGCCACCATCAGGCTGCGCTGCGTTTCATGCGCCTGCCACAGCGCCAGCGGAGAACCACGGGTGCCAATCTTCAGCGGTTGTTCAGGAGAAGGAAGCGAATGGTTCATATTCCTAACGTTACATGTCTCATGTTTACCTGACAACTCTTGACAAGCATCTACACAACCCCGACCCATGAGAATGGATACAAAGGGCTAGGCAGATGACCGAAAAGAAAATCCTACGTGCGCTCAAGGGCGAGATTCTGCCAACTCCGCCAATCTGGGTGATGCGGCAAGCAGGACGCTACCTTCCCGAATACCGCGCCACACGAGCCATCGCAGGTGATTTTCTGTCGCTATGCTACAATCCCGAACTCGCCGCAGAAGTAACGCTGCAACCGATCCGCCGCTACGGCTTTGACGCTGCAATCCTATTCGCCGATATTCTTTTGCTGCCGCAGGCACTGGGTCCAAAGCTCTGGTTTGAAACAGGCGAAGGCCCACGAATGGAAACCACAACAACGATGGTACAGGTCAAAGCGCTGAAATCCAGAAGCCTGATCCATGAGACACTCTCACCCGTCTACGAAACCCTAAAGATTCTCGCACGCGAGTTACCCCGAGAAACCACGCTCATCGGCTTTGCCGGCGCGCCTTGGACCGTAGCCACTTATATGATCGCAGGCCAAGGATCAAAAGACCAAGCTAAAACCCATGCTCTAAAAAACACCGACCGCGAAACATTTTTGGCCCTGATCGACGTTATCTCTAACGCCACCGTCGATTACCTGTCCGAACAGGTGAAAGCTGGGGCCGAAGTAGTCAAGCTCTTCGATTCATGGGCAGGATCACTGAAAGGCGCAGATTTCGAGGATTTCGCGGTGAAACCCACTGCCCGCATCATAACCGCCCTGCGTGAACGCCACCCCGGCTTACCGATCATTGTCTTCCCACGTGAAGCAGGACCCAACTATATCGGCTTTGCCCAAAAAACCGGCGCCGATTGCGTAGCACTCGACAATTTGGTTACGGCGGAATGGGGCGCCGCTAACGTCCAAAAAGATGGCTGCGTGCAAGGTAACCTCGCCCCCAAACACATGGTCACAGGCGGCAAAACGCTGGTGCGCGAAACCCGCGCTGTGGTCAAAGCCTTCCGCAAAGGGCCACATATTTTCAACCTCGGCCATGGCATCACCCCTGACGCCAACCCCGACAACGTAGCCCTGATGATCGAAACCATCCACTCGGCCTGATGCCAGCGCAAACTCCGCAGTTGGACTAGGGCAGTGTCGCCCTGCCACACTGTTGGAGGAGCCATACAAACTACACACCATTTCACGACACAGACGAATTCAGGCACATTGAGCAAAAAAGGCTCAAATAATTAAGAAAACAAAAAGACAGCATCAAGAACATATAAACGGCATCAGCCCAACCGAAACGGTCATCAAGAGACGCGCAATCAAGCTCTCGAAAACCCTCTAAAACTGCGCAGAAAAACTAAAACCATAAGAAAAATTACACCTTATTCCTTTTCCATCGTACATTGCAGCGGATGCTGGTAGCGACGGGCAAAATCCATCACTTGTGCAACCTTAGTTTCCGCCACTTCAAACGAAAACACACCAACCACGGCCAGCCCCCTCTTGTGCACGATCAGCATAATCTCAACAGCCTGCGCATGGCTCATGCCGAAGAACCGCTCCAGTACATGCACTACAAATTCCATTGGCGTGTAATCATCATTCAACAACATCACCTTATACATTGACGGATACCGGATATTGGACTTGGTCTTGGTCAGCACCGACGAATCATTACCTAATCCACCTGAACCCTTGGGGGTGCCTACAATGCAGATAAGGATCGGGTTCACGAGAAAATTGCTCCGTCGACATCAATGAATTTGGCTTATCTATCCAAACCACAATATAGCTTAAAACCTCTATGCGGAAAGGGGCACACACAAATACCTTCGATCCATTCCTACCCACCACCACGCTTGCACCGCTCCATCATGCGCGGCATCAAGATAAGGCAACAAACCGGACGCACGCCATGATCACCACCATCGGCTTCGATGCCGACGATACACTCTGGCAAAACGAAGCCTTCTTCCAACTTACGCAAGACCGCTTCACCGCCCTACTGACCGATTACGCCGAAGCCGCACATCTGCAGGACCGCCTTCTGGAAGCCGAACGCCGCAACCTCGGTCATTATGGTTTTGGGGTCAAAGGCTTCACACTATCGATGATCGAAACCGCCATCGAAATTACCCAAGGCCGCGTTCCCGCCAGCGTCATCGCCAAGATCATAGCCGCAGGCCGCGAGATGTTAGCCCACCCCATCGAACTCTTACCCCATGCCAAAGCTGCAGTGACAGCGCTTGCCTGCGACCACCGTGTGGTACTTATCACCAAGGGCGACCTGCTTGATCAGGAACGCAAGCTGGCCCAATCCGGCCTTGGTGATTTGTTCCACGCAGTCGAAATCGTGTCAGATAAGACCCCCGCTATCTATAAATCAATCTTCGCCCGTCACGGAGATGGTGCATCGCATGCACTAATGGTTGGCAACTCGTTAAAATCAGATGTGATCCCAGCACTTGATGCGGGCAGTTGGGGCGTACACGTACCACATCGCCTAACATGGGCACTTGAACACGCCAGCCCACCGTCAGGCCATCCACGCTTTCTTTCATTAACCGATCTGGGTGAATTGGCAGATAAAGTAGAAACAATTAAGGCGACCCGCAACATATAGTATATCATCCCGGATAACCCTCTGGCTAAGACCCATATCTTTACCAGCGGATTTCCGCCAACCCCTTTAAAACAAGGGGGTTTTCGTAACCGCACCCCTATGCTAACATCTCGGTGAGGCAGAAAAAACGGCTCCAAAAAAATCGGAGCCACTACAAGACAAGGAACAGGCGACGTGACATCGCTTTCAGGGCAGTTTGCTCGCAGATTTTCATTTTGGATCGTCATGGCGCTGGTCTTTGTATTGGCACCGACCGGTCTTTTCGCAGCCCCCCACGCGGCCATCGTCATTGATGCCCGATCAGGCAAAGTGCTGCTCGAAGAAAACGCCGATGCACGGCTACATCCTGCTTCGCTAACCAAGATGATGACACTCTACATCACCTTTCAGGAGCTTGAGCGCGGATCAATCAGCCTCGACAGCATCGTAACCGTGACAAAGAACGCCGCCTCGCAGCCGCCCTCACGACTTGGTCTAAAACCGGGGCAGAAGATTGCGGTACGTTACTTAATCCGCGCCGCGGCAATCAAATCCGCCAACGATGCCGCCGCCGCCTTGGGCGATTTCATCGGAGGCGATCAGCAATCCTTTGCCGCTCGCATGACTCGCACCGCCAAGTCATTAGGCATGACCAACAGCACTTTCAAAAATGCCAACGGCCTTACCGCGCCGGGCCACCTATCTTCAGCCCGTGACATGAACACACTGGGGCGACATCTCTTCTACGATTTTCCACAATACTATAATATTTTCTCGCGCAGATCATCAGATGCAGGCGTAGCAACAGTGAACAACACCAACCGCCGTTTCCTTGACGCCTACAAGGGTTCAGACGGCATCAAGACTGGCTACACGGTCGCAGCGGGCTTCAACCTCACCGCCTCGGCGGAACGTGATGGCAAGCGTCTAATCGCCACCATCTTCGGCGCGGCTTCGACCGCCGACCGCAACGCCAAGATGACCAAAATGCTAAACAAATCCTTCGAACAGACTAAAAAGAACGCCCCCTTCAATCCACCGCAGGCCCCGTCGCCCACCGATGCGCTAGTTGCGCAAGTCGATACCAATAATCCAAAAATAAAAAGCAACAACGACAAGACGCTGCTCGTGGCGAACGGACTCAAAACATCACCGCGCCCACTCGCACGCCCTGGCGAACTTGCGCCCGAAACGCTGACCGCAGCAGCCAAAGCAGTCGACCAAATGCAAGACGGTATCCTCGGTGCACTGGCCGAAGCCACCAAAACCGAATTGATAACGGCAGAGACGCCCAAACCCACCGATGCCAACAAAGAGCTACCTACCCAAAAGACCGTAACGAGCCTTTCCGCTGATGCGCCAACTGCCAAAGGCAAAGCGCAATCCACAACGATCAAAGACCTACCCTTCCAGATTGCCTCTGCATCAACCGTGACACCACCCAAGCACCGCACACCAATCTATGACGATGCTGCAAGCGAACCCACCCCGGCGGCACAGCAGGAGGTCGTATCCTTCTCGACCTCAGGCGATCGGCACTGGGACATCACCGTGGGCCACTACAATTCCAGTTACGAAGCAGAAAAAGCTCTAGTCAAGATGCAGCTCGTTGAAAGCGCCACACTAAACTCCTCACTGCCCAAGGTCATGGAAAAGCCCGACGGATTCGAGGCGACCTTCGTCGGCCTCACGCAAGATCAGGCCGATCTCGCCTGCCGTCGTCTACAGGCCCGATCAGTCACCTGCTTCACCATCGGCGAATAACTTTACCCGGCACGCCCGCACCCATCACCGTACCAATCCACGGCGGTTATAGCCACTTCCTCTATTGCAGGACATGGCAAGGAACTTTAAAAATCACACCATAATCTACTTGCTCGACGCTGGACCACTAAAAGACATTACTATTATCTGAACCCTACACAGGGACCGGACTACTTATTTTTCGAACATAATCTGATCCGTTCCGGAAATCGTCACAAAGTTATCTGTCTTAAATGAGGCTCGAAGCAGGCAACCTGATCTTTAAGAGCATGTCCGCAGATGTCGACCAAACAGTTCAAGGCAAACTCCACACACCATCGCATCCTGCTGCGGTTTCTATCCTACTGCTTGGGCTTATAGTCAAAGTCTTTAGTCAATATTCGATTTGCATCACCTTTGAGATCATCAAACTGCCGATTGTGCATCGCCCATAAAAATGCAGCCAACCCGAAACCGCCCAAAAACAACGAGATCGGGATCAAGAATACCAGAATATCCATTACCTACCTCAGCCGCATCGCGTTCAACGACACAGTAACCGACGAGAGCGACATGGCAAGCGCTGCGGCCAGCGGAGTTGCCATACCGACCAGCGCCAAGGGCACCGCGACCATGTTGTAGCCCGCTGAAATCACAAAATTCTCGACGATCCGCCGCGCCGCCTGCCGCCCAATCCTGAGTGCATCCCCAATGGGAGACATATCCTGACCCAAAAGCACGATATCAGATGCCACCCGCGCCGCATCCAACGCACTTGCCAGAGATACCGACACATGCGCCGCAGCCAACGCAGCTGTGTCGTTCAGCCCGTCCCCCACCATCAGCACACGCCGACCTTCGGCAGTCAGTGCAGCAACCGTGGCAGCCTTTTCAGCAGGCAGCATCCCGTGACGCCAATTGGTAATTCCAAGCCGAGCCGCCAGTTCCAAAACCGCCCCTTCGGCATCACCAGACAGCAACATCACACCCAACCCCTGAGCCCGCAACGAAAAAACCACCGCCTCGGCCCCCAAACGTAAATTGTCGGAAAAAGTAAAAGCATGAATCGCCCCTGTGCCATCCGCCAAATAAGTCGATGTTACACTAAGCGGTTCCGCACCGCACCACTCCGCCCGCCCCAGACGTACCCGAAGACCTTGGTAAAGCCCCTCAACCCCATACCCCGGCACCTCACGCAGTTCCGTCACTACAGCAGGCTCATTCACACCCGCCAAAGCCAAAGCCAACGGATGCGACGAAGCCGCAGCCAAAGCCGCAGCCAGCGACAGCACATAGGGCTCATGCGCCTCCAGATTAGTCAGGTTAGGCACGCCCATCGTCAGCGTGCCGGTTTTGTCAAAGACCACCGTGTCTACCTCTGCCAACCGCTCCAGCGCCGTGCCGTGTTTAATAAGCAACCCCTTACGAAACAGTTTTCCACTTGCCGCCGTTACCACCGCAGGCACAGCCAAACCCAGCGCACAAGGACAAGTAATAATCAGTACCGCCGCGGAGATATTAATAGAAAACCGCAAGTCGCCACCCGTCTTCCACATCCAAAAGCCAAAGGCACTAAAGGACAGGATATGCACCAGCGGCGAATAAAGCCGTGCCGCCCGTTCAGCCAAACTAGTGTAACGCGTCTTCGCACTCTCTGCGACCGCTACCAGATCAGCCATCAAGTGGAGCGACGACTCCCGCCCCGCCGCCGTAACTCGCAGTACCAGCGGCCCCGTCAGATTCACCTCACCCGCCGAAACCACCATTCTCGGCCCCACGAACACCGGCAAACTTTCTCCCGTCAAAAGCGAGCGGTCCAATTCCGACTGCCCCTCGGTCACCACGCCATCAACCGGCATCCGCTCACCCGGACGCACACGCACAAAATCACCTGCCACCACCTCAGCAATAGGCATCACCACCTCAGCCCCATCCCGCAAGACAGTAGCCCGTGGCACCTCCAACGCTGCCAGTTCCTTAGCCGCAGACCGCGCCACCGCCCGCGTGCGATGGTCAAGATAGCGCCCCGCCAGCAAGAAAAACGATAGCATTACAGCGGCATCAAAATAAGCATGATGCCCTCCCTTCCACGTCTCAAAGAGAGAAATCAAGGAAGCCAAAATCAGTGCCAGCGAAATCGGCACATCCATCCCCAACCGCCCCACACGCAAACTCGCCCAAGCCGACTTGAAGAAGGGCTGTCCCGCAAAGATCACTGTAGGCAAGGCAATCGCCGCCGAAATCCAGTGGAACAAATCACGCATTGAATTCTCGGCACCCGACCAGACGGCAACCGATAGAAGCATCACGTTCATCATACTAAAACCAGCAACGCCAAGCCGCATCAGCAATTCACGCCCTTGCCTATCGGTCTCAGTCGTGCTCAGCAGACCGAGATCCAACTCATGCGCCTCATAACCAACGCCTTTAAGAACATCGATCAACCGCTCAGCAGTCACACCCGCCTGCGCATCCACCGAAACGCGACGCATCGTCAAGTTCACCCGCGCAGAAATCACCCCCGGCACAATCATCAACTCGTGCTCAACCATGCTAATACAAGCCGCACAATGGATAGTGGGCAAGGACAGCATCAACCGCGCCGAATACGGTATTGACAGTGCCGCGTTTTGCTCAGCACTAAGAGACCCCATGCGAGCGGAAATGCCAGAGGAGTCCGTATCCGGACGCCGCGCCATCCTCATCCTAGCGTTCCACGAAAAGATCAGACCGCTGACGGAACACCGTACCATCCGGTGCCGTCGCTCTAATCATCATCATCCATTTACCGGGGTTCAGCTTTACATCCGACACCCAGACACCGTTCTTCAATGCAAAAATCGGCTTCGTATCCTCGCTCGTCTCGGTCGTACGGCCTAGCAAAACGTCCAGCGCCGTCACAGGCGCAACATCAACGCCCTTGCGGATGTCGATACTCAACTGCCCGCCCGCATAACCATACACCAATGTCCAGCCGAGGGCCTCTTGTGCTTTCTTCTCAGCGTCAAAGGTCTGGCTAGCAATATAGCCGTTTTCAACCTCCAACCCCGGAAATGTACTTACCGCCTTAACCGCCATCACAACGTTCACACCAATAATCACCGCAAAGGCCCCGACCGTGATGCCAAGCACATGCTTGCCCGTCAGTTCGACCATGTCAGTCATCCTCTCCGTTGAACACAGTGTCATAAGACACACGCTCGGTTCCGTCTTCGTTGGCAACCCACAGCCTAATCTCACTGTGCTCCTCGGTCGCACCATCACTACCGGGCGGCGCCTCAACATAAACACGCTGCTGGTAGGTCTCGTTTGCGGGCACCATAACCTTAGCCCCCTCTTCTCCCTCCAGCGTCAGAGAAAAAGGACTACCCGCAGTCAAAGTAATGAAGAACCACTTGTCCTCGCCTGACATGTTACGCAACCGAAGATCATAGATATTGCGAATCGTACCATCGGAAAGGGTCACATAAAGTGGATTTCTAACAGGCGTCACGCTGACATTGATAGGTAATCGCAAAAAAAGTGCCACTATCAACCCCACACCGACCGCACTCCAAAGCACAGTGTACATCATGGTACGAAAACGGAACACATGACTCCATACACTCTTTGGCAGCTTACCCGCACGCTCCCGCGTCTCATCGGTCAACGCGATATAGCCAATCAGCCCACGCGGCTTTCCGATCTTATCCATGGTATCATCGCACGCATCAATGCACAGCCCGCAAGTAATACAAGCCATCTGCTGGCCGTTCCTAATGTCAATTCCCATCGGACAAACGTTGACACAGGCCATGCAATCAATGCAATCACCACTGCCCTCGACGCTCTGCTTGCCACGCGGCTCGCCCCGCCAGTCGCGATAAGCGATAGTAATCGTATCTTCATCCATCATCGCCGCCTGAATCCGCGGCCATGGACAGGCATAAATGCAAATCTGTTCGCGAGCAAAACCACCAAAAGTAAATGTCGTAAGCGTCAAAATCAGCATGGTAATATAAGCGATGGGATGGGCATTACCCGTCACCAAATCAACTGCCAACTGCGGCGCATCGGTAAAATAGAACACCCAGACCCCGCCCGTCACCAGCCCAATCAAGAACCACAGCGACCATTTCACCGCCCGCTTTAGCACCTTCTCGGCATCCCAGCTCTGACGGTGCAGACGGATACGAGCGTTTCGGTCACCCTCGACCCAACGTTCGACAAGGATAAAGAGGTCAGTCCAAACCGTCTGCGGACAGGCATAGCCACACCAGACCCGCCCCACCGCGCTGGTAAACAAAAAGAGACCCAACCCCGCCATAATCAGTAGTCCCGCCACAAAATAGAATTCATGTGGCCAGATTTCGATCATGAAAAAAAAGAACCGCCGGTTCGCCATGTCAATCAGCACAGCCTGATCAGGCAAATTTGGCCCGCGATCCCAGCGTAACCACGGGGTAATGTAATAAATCCCCAACGTCACCAGCATAATCCACCACTTAAGAGTGCGGAAACTGCCCTTCACACGACGCGGAAAAATAGGTTCGCGGGCGGCGTAAAGGCTAGTGGGCTCGGGATCAGGTAATGACAAGGCAGACTCCGGGGTTCAAAATCTGCGATGGGTATCAGCGCAAAGGGCAGTCCCTTCCTTGATATGCATCAAATCCACATCTACGCTACAACTTTGTATCTGCAATATACGCGCACGCCGATAACGCTTTGCAAGAAATGCTTGGCATCAAGAATCTAAGTCACACGCTTATTTTGGTGTCAGTTATATTAACTTAAAACATAATCCACATCTGCAACTAATGTAAAAATTTTTACCAAAGCTCACCTTACACTCGTTACAAGAAAAATGCCTCCCACCTTTCTTGGTCCAGTCAATCTAACATCAAAATAAGCGAGACAATAAATAACGCACAGTCAAAAGAAAAAAGGCATCGACACGAACCTTCGGAAAACCCGAAAACAGGTCCACACCGATGCCTTGACCGCCAGAGGGTAAAAACCCAGCGGGATCGTCTTTACTCGCCACCCCCGCGCGAGTGAACATAGGCCGCAACAGCGCGGATTTCATCCTCGCTTAAGCGTCCGGCCCAGGCTGGCATAACGCCAAAACGTGCATAATTAACCGTATCTTTAATCATATCGCGGTCACCACCATACAACCAAATCGCGTCAGTCAAGTTCGGCGCGCCCTGCGTGCGATCGCCCATACCCTGTTCACCATGACAAACCGAACAATTGTCAGCAAACAGCGTGGCACCCTCGGCAGCAAGCGCCTTATCATGCTCCTGCCCTGAAATCGCCAGCACATGCTCTACCACCGCATTGATCTGCGTGGGTTCCAACAAGCCATCCACGCCAAATTTCGGCATTTCCGAATAGCGAGCCTCAGGGTCACTGGTATTCCGGACACCGTGAGTAATCGTGGTATAGATCGCCTCCATATCACCCCCCCACAGCCAATCATTGTCCAAAAGGTTCGGATAGCCTTTGCCCTGAACGCCCGCCGCACCTGAACCGTGGCATTGCGCACAGTTGTTACGGAAGATCGAAGCCCCCGCCGGTTCGGCATAAGCCATCAGCGTCTTGTCCGCCGGAATTGCCGTCAGATCAGCCGCAACAAGGCTAGCTTTAATGCCTGCATTAGCAGCATCAAAGCGATCAATCTCGGCCTGAACATCAGCACGGGTCGAAGATTGCAACAGCCCTGGCGTCGCCCCTTTAATAAGTGGCCATGCCGGATAGGCAATGACATAACCGACCGACCAAATGATAGTCAGGCAAAACACCCAGACCCACCAGCGCGGCAGCGGATTGTTCAACTCTTCAATCCCGTCCCAACTATGTCCGGTCGTGCCGACACCTTGAGCAGGTTTCTTGATGACTTTCTTGGCGCACATCTCTCACGCCTCCATCTCGCCGCGACGACTATCAGCGGCAGGTTTCATGTCATTACGAAAGATCAAGGCGGCGGCATCTTGATGCAGTCGGCTTGATCGGGGGCGGTAGGCGAAGACGATCACGCCCAGAAACACCACTGTCAACGCGACCAGTGCCCAACTATCAGCAACAAAGCGCAGAAAACCATAGTTATCCATGTTCCTGTCCTCCCTTATCGGCTTGCATCAGGCGTGAAGGTCGAAAAATCGACCATCGTGCCCAGCACTTGCAAATAGGCGATAAGCGCATCCATCTCAGTCACGTCCGGTTGTCCGTCAAAGTTCGACACGTTAACCTTGCCATAGCGTTCGAGTAACCCGACCGTATCGGCATTCGGATCAACCTGAGCCGCAAAATCAACCACAGCATTTGCAATGTGTTCTTCAGTGTAGGGCACCCCCACCATGGAAGAGGCCCACATCCTAGCACCGATATACTTACCATCGAGCTTCACGCTCGACAAAAAGCCGTATTTTGGCATCACCGATTCAGGCACCACCGATTGCGGATCAGTCAGATGATCCACATGCCAAGCATCCGAATACTTACCGCCCACACGCGCCAGATCTGGTCCCGTACGCTTTGATCCCCACTGGAATGGATGATCATACTGCGACTCGGCCGCCAGCGAGTAATGACCATAGCGCTCCACCTCGTCACGCATCGGACGGATCATCTGACTGTGACAGACATAGCAGCCCTCGCGCAGATAAACCTCCTGTCCCGCCAACTCCAGCGGGGTGTAGGGGCGAACCCCTTCCACCTTTTCAATAGTGTTCTCCAGATAGAACAGAGGCACAATCTGCACGATCCCACCAATTGCCACCACCAAAAGCGACAAGACCATCAACAGCGTGGCGTGCGTTTCGATAGCCTTGTGCTTGTCAAGAAAAGCCATTGTCTCTGCCCCCTTATTCCGAAGGAATAACCGCGCCAGCAGCACCAGCCCGTACGGGCTGGGCGCGGACGGTCATCCACAGATTGTAACACATGATCAAAGCACCGGTCAGGAACATAACCCCGCCCATCCCGCGCACGACATACATCGGAAACTTCGCGGCCACGGTGTCAGCAAAAGTATTCACAAGGAAGCCGTTCGCATCAACTTCACGCCACATCAGCCCTTCCATGATGCCTGTCACCCACATAGCCGAAGCGTAAAGTACGATCCCGATGGTCGCGAGCCAGAAATGCCAGCTAACCAGCTTCAGGCTATACAATCCCTCGCGGTTCCACAGACGCGGAACAAGAAAATAAAGTACACCAAAAGTGATCATCCCGTTCCAGCCCAGCGCACCGGAATGCACATGGCCAATGGTCCAATCAGTATAATGTGACAAGCTATTCACGGCCTTGATGCTCATCATCGGACCTTCAAAGGTCGACATGCCATAAAAACCGATAGAAACCACCATCATCCGAATGATCGGATCAGTACGAAGCTTGTCCCATGCGCCCGACAGGGTCATCAGACCGTTTATCATACCACCCCAAGAAGGCATCCAAAGCATGACCGAAAAGACCATACCAAGGGTCGAAGCCCAATCTGGTAAAGCGGTGTAATGCAGATGATGCGGCCCAGCCCAGATATAAAGAAAGATCAGCGCCCAAAAGTGGACAATCGACAACTTATAAGAAAAAATCGGCTTTTCTGCTTGTTTTGGCACGAAGTAATACATCATGCCCAAAAAGCCTGCGGTCAGAAAGAAACCCACCGCATTATGGCCATACCACCATTGCACCATCGCCGATTGAACACCCGAAAATAGCGTGATCTCAGCCGATCCAAAGATCGACACCGGCACGGCAAGATTGTTACCAAGATGCAGCATAGCCACAGTCAGGATCATCGCAAGAAAGAACCAGTTAGCCACATAAATGTGAGGTTCTTTACGCTTCATCACGGTCCCTGCAAAGGCGACCAGATAGGCAACCCAGACGATGGTCAGCCAGATGTCCACATACCAGACGGGCTCAGCATACTCCTGCGCCTGAGTGGCCCCCAGAACGTAACCCGTCGCAGCCAGCACAATCATCAGCTGGTATCCCCAGAATACGAACCAGCCTAGATTGCCGCCGAACAGCCGCGCCGCACTGGTACGCTGCACAACGTAAAAAGACGACATAATCAGCGCGTTGCCACCAAAGGCAAAAATAACCGCACTAGTATGCAACGGACGCAACCGACCAAAGTTCAAATAGGGTTGTGCCCATTCGAAATTCAACGACGGAAAAGCCAGCTGGAAAGCAATGACAACACCGACCAGAAAGCCCACCACACCCCAAAACGCCGTGGCAATCGCTCCGGCCCGTATCACACTGTCAAAATATTCTCTTTGATAAACGACTTTTCCCTCACCCATCGTGCGCAACGTCCACAGAAAGACGATAGCGGCTGCCAACATCACTTCCACGGCATTAACCATATAGGCGAGATCGCGTGCATAATTGGCAGCAATGGCGGCAAAAACCGCAATCACCCCAAGCACGCCCAATTTCACATAATCCCACATGTTTCGTCCCTTCGTCTCTTGACCAGTCGCACCGTTATCCCAACTCCCGCTAGGTAAAAGCGCAACTTATGGCACTTTGCGACTGCAATACTTTTGCAATCACAGAAAAAATACCACCTTGATCCATATCAACCACTTGCACGCCCAACTTTAAGTGAAGTCAGTACGACCTACACGTGTTAGGCTTCACGCGTCTCAATTGGTAAGGAGGTGTTCATACAGCTTACAAGTCTTTGTTTAGCATCATAACCCATCCCGCCTAAGCAAAAGCTACCAGCGCTGCCAAAGTAGCTGCAGCAAATAATACTCATCTCAATATTCTTGCCCTCGACAACGACCGGACGCAGATCAACTATTCCTGTATTGGTTCGCACACCGTGGTGCTACAAACCGCAATGAACCACACCGAGAAAAATAAGCGTGAAATCAAAAAAGCCTTCCGCACATCAAAAAACTCAGCAAA
>JADZAO010000040.1 GCA_020852535.1 Paracoccaceae bacterium
ACCTTCAGGTGTTTCGATCGGACACATCCGGCCATAGTGGGTTGGGTGGACGTCGCGGACTTCAAAGCCTGCGCGTTCACGGGTAAGACCGCCCGGTCCGAGTGCCGAAAGACGGCGCTTGTGGGTGACTTCCGAAAGCGGGTTTGTCTGGTCCATAAACTGCGATAACTGCGACGAACCGAAGAATTCACGCACGGCTGCGGCAGCTGGTTTTGCGTTGATCAAATCTTGCGGCATAATCGTGTCGATTTCGACCGAGGACATACGTTCCGTAATCGCCCGCTCCATACGCAACAGACCGACACGATACTGATTTTCTATCAACTCACCAACCGAACGCACACGACGGTTTCCGAGGTGGTCAATGTCATCGATTTCACCCTTACCGTCGCGCAGTTCAGTCAGCGCTTTAATGCAGGCAATGATATCGTCACGATCGAGCGTACGCTGCGTATCGGGTTTATCGAGATTGAGACGCATGTTCATCTTGACGCGACCGACGGCCGAAAGGTCGTAACGTTCACCATCAAAGAACAAAGTGTCAAACAGCTGGCTTGCTGCTTCCACGGTCGGTGGTTCACCCGGACGCATGACGCGATAAATATCCATGAGCGCGGTGTCACGGCTCATGTTTTTGTCTACCGCCATCGTGTTACGCATGTAAGGACCGACATTGACGTTATCGATGTCAAGAACCGGAATCGTCGTGATGCCCTGATCAAGCAGAAACTTTACCGACCCGCCCTTAGAGGTGCCATCACGATCGTATTCAATCGTCAGCTCATCACCGGCTTCTGCCCAAATCTCGCCGGTTTCCTCGTTGATGAGGTCCTTAGCGACAAAACGGCCAAGGATATGCTCGTAAGGAACTAGCAATTCGGTGACCAAACCTTCGTCGCGCCATTTCTTAACCATACGCGGCGTGACTTTTTCACCTGCCTTAAGGATTACTTCGCCAGTGGCGGCATCGACGAAATCATAGGTCGGTCGGGTACCTGAAACGCGGTTTGGAAAGAACTTAGTCACCCAGCCCTTGTTTTTAACGTATTTGTAATCGACCGTCTCATAATAGGCGTCCATAATCGCTTCTTGATCCATGCCGAGGGCATAGAGCAAAGTCGTCACGGGCAACTTGCGACGGCGGTCAATACGGGCAAAGACAATATCCTTTGCGTCGAATTCAAAGTCGAGCCAGGACCCACGATACGGAATGATTCGGCAGGCAAAGAGCAACCTGCCTGACGAGTGCGTCTTGCCCTTGTCATGATCGAAGAACACGCCGGGCGAACGGTGCATCTGCGACACAATTACACGTTCGGTGCCGTTCACGATGAAAGTGCCGTTCGGAGTCATAAGGGGTATGTCACCCATGTAGACATCTTGTTCCTTGATGTCTTTAACCGAGCGTGCACCCGTGGTTTCGTCGATATCAAACACAATCAGACGCAGCGTCACCTTTAGCGGCGCTGCAAAGGTCATGTCACGACTCTGGCATTCTTCAACGTCATACTTGGGCTTTTCCAGATCGTACTTGACGAACTCGAGCACCGCAGTCTCGTTAAAATCCTTGATCGGAAACACCGACTGGAACGCGCCTTGAATACCTTCACCATCGGTGGCCTTGGGGCCCTCACCCGATTTCAAGAACAGATCATAAGAAAACTTCTGAACCTCAATGAGGTTCGGCATCTCAAGAACTTCACGAATCTTGCCGTAGTAGCGGCGGATACGCTTCTGACCAACGTAAGCTTGCGCCATGCTCGTCGTCACCTTTTTCTCGTGTCGCAGGGGCGCATCCGTCGGGGTCACGGGCACGCCGCTTGGCGAAAGGAGTGCTAGGTTCCATTCATGCTTTCCGTCCCACCGGAAAGCTCCCGAACCTTGAACCACACCTTTGAAAGGCCCACCCGCTAGGGTGCCCCTTTCAAAAGAGGCTCGGCTGAGCCCGGAATATGCCCGGGCCCAACCAAAAGTTTTCAAGCAAGATGCGCAAAGCGCATCTTGCGCAATTACTTCAGCTCGACCTTAGCACCAGCGGCTTCAAGGGTCTTTTTGAACCCTTCAGCATCAGCTTTAGTCACAGCTTCTTTAATTTTTCCACCAGCTTCTACAAGATCTTTGGCTTCTTTCAGGCCCAAACCAGTGATGGTGCGAACCTCCTTGATGACGTTAATCTTGTTAGGACCGGCGTCCGTCAGGAAAACGTCAAATTCAGTCTGCGCTTCAGCCGGAGCAGAAGCGACCGCAGAAGCAGCGGATGCACCGCCAGCCACCATGACAGCACCACCGGCCGCTGGCTCAATGCCATACTTATCTTTTAAAATGGTTTTCAGCTCCTGCGCCTGCAGGAGGGTAAGACCAACGATTTGTTCGGCAAGTTTGTTTAGATCAGCCATTTGTTCATTCCGTTTATAAAGATGGGGTCCAACGCTACGGGATCAACCCGCGCGGGTATTGTTCCAGACAGCAACTTATGCCGCAGCCTTTTCCTCAATGGTCGACAGGATGTTTGCGATATTCAAAGCAGGCGCGCCAATCGCACCAACGATGTTCGAGGCGGGCGATCCAATCCGGGCCATGATCTGAGCGATAAGCTCTTCACGCGACGGCATGGAGGCCACGGCTTTCACACCAGCCCGATCCAAGACAGTGTCACCCATTGCGCCGCCGAGAATAACAAACTTATCATTCCCTTGAGCATAAGCATCCGTCACCTTCGCAGCTGCGACAGGATCTTCCGAATAGGCGAGAACGGTCATGCCCGTGAGCAGGTCACCCATCTTAACACTGGGTTTCCCTTTAAGGGCGATTTTGGCGAGCTTGTTCTTGGCAACGCGTATAGACCCGCCAACTTCGTGCATTTTAGCACGCAGGTCCTGCATCTCTTTAACCGTCATACCCGTATAGTGAGCGACAACTACGACACCAGATCTTTCCAAGATCTGGCCGAGTTCCTCGACCACTTTTTCTGTCTGGGCTCTATCCACAGTTTTACTCCAAGTGTGAGGGTTTCCCCCCGGCTCATGTCTGCCCCGCTTGAACGGAGCATTCGGGTCCGAATGATGTCCCGAGGCCAATATCGCCCGAGGGGAACCCCCCGGAATTTTGTCTCGTTCTCTCATCTCAGGAGGGAAATTAAGTCAGGAAATCACCTAACACCCACCGTCTCGGACGAAATACACCACCCTCCGACGAATCGGTCAGGCAGCGCAGATTGTGGCTTTAGAGACTAACGCGGATATTTAAAAGCCCGCCTTTCACGGAAATCCAACTATAAGACAGTTTTAACCGCAGATCGCACTTACAACCACAAGATTACAAGAAAAAGTTCACCTACCAATAAAAACCGCCGATCCAAACGGACCGACAGTTTTTATCCTAAAAACAGACTTTACTTAGCGGCAGCCGAGGACAGTTCCACCGAAACACCGGGGCCCATCGTCGACGAAAGCGAAATCTTTTTCAGATAGGCCCCCTTAGCACCCGACGGACGAGCACGGGTGACGGCGTCGACAAAAGCACGAACATTCTGCGCCAACTTTTCAGTATCAAACGAGACTTTGCCAACGCCGGCGTGGACCACACCTGCTTTTTCGACCTTGAACTGCACTTCACCGCCCTTAGCGGCGTCGACGGCCGCTTTCACGTCCATCGTAACGGTGCCAACCTTCGGATTCGGCATCAGGTTGCGCGGACCAAGGACCTTACCCAGACGTCCGACAAGCGGCATCAGGTCCGGTGTTGCAATGCAACGGTCGAACTCAATCTTACCGGACATAACAATTTCCATCAAATCTTCAGCACCGACGATGTCTGCACCAGCAGCCTTGGCTTCGTCGGCCTTAGCACCACGGGCAAAAACGGCGACACGAACAGTTTTACCGGTGCCGTTTGGCAACTGGACAACACCGCGGACCATCTGGTCTGCATAGCGCGGGTCAACACCGAGGTTCATCGCAATTTCGACGGTCTCATCAAATTTTGCGGTTGCGCCTTTTTTAATCAGATCAAGTGCGTCTTCCAGCGACACGTTAGTCGCACCACCGAAGACTGCCTGTGCAGCTTTGCTGCGCTTGCCGAGCTTTGCCATGATGTTCAGCCCTTCACTTCAATGCCACAGGACTTGGCCGACCCAAGAATGATCTGCATCGCAGCCTCAATCGAGCTAGCATTCAAGTCTTTCATCTTCGTTTCAGCGATCTTGCGAACTTGGGCGACTGTCACAGTGCCAGCAACTTCACGGCCAGGCGTAGACGAACCCTTAGCACGGTTGCGCTTGCCTACTTGCGGCAAACCAGCAGCGGTTTTCAGCAGATAGGAGGCCGGAGCAGTCTTGAACTCAAGGCTAAACGACTTGTCCTGATAATAGGTGATGACAACCGGCGTCGGAGTACCGGGAGGCACATCAGCGGTCTTCGCGTTAAATTCCTTCACGAAGGCCATAATATTCAGGCCGCGCTGGCCCAGAGCGGGGCCAACCGGCGGGGACGGATTTGCTTGACCCGCGTTGACTTGCAGCTTGAGGCTGCCAACAATCTTCTTGGCCATTGGCCATCTCCTTTATCACTGCCACAGACGTGGCGGTTTAGTGGTTTGGTCTGTCACCCTAAAGGGCGCTCGCCTCCCACACGAACACTCAGGCCCCTTTAGCGACCTGTGTAAATTCTAATTCAACCGGTGTAGCGCGACCGAAAATCGAGACTGAGACTTTCAGGCGGCTATGATCGTCATCGACCTCTTCAACCATACCGTCGAAACCCTCGAACGGACCGTCGGTCACTTTGACTTTTTCACCAACTTCGAAGTGGATCAAATTACGAGGGACAACTTCGCCCTCTTCAACGCGGTTCAAGATCGCGTTCACCTCGGCGTCCCGCATCGGCATTGGCTTGCCTTGCGGGCCAAGAAAACCAGTCACACGGCTGATAGACGAAATCAGGTGATAACCACTATTAGTCATCTCCATCCGCACCAACACATATCCTGGCATAAAGCGCCGCTCAGACGTCACCTTCTTGCCGCGCCGGACTTCCAGCACCTCTTCGGTAGGAACCAGAACTTCGTCGATTTCTTCCTGAAGGCCAGCTTCGACGACGGCGTTCTTAATCTGCTCGGCAACCTTCTTCTCAAAGTTCGAGAGAACGCTCACCGAATACCAGCGTTTCGCCATGCCTTAGTCCATCCTACTTTTTAGGGGGCAACCCCCTGTAATTCTTGATGTTTCAGGAACAAAAAACAGCGCGCAACACGAATCGCTGCGCGCCAATCATCCCAAACTTCTGGCGCGAATACCCGCCCCTCCCCTGAAATTCAAGGAAAAACGGTGTTTTCAGACAAAGATCAGATGCAGACCGCTACGGATCGCCAAGTCAACAAGGCTAAAAAAAGTAGCAGTCAGCGCAGACATAATAAAAACCATAATCGTCGTCAGAATCACTTCGCGGCGCGACGGCCATACGACCTTGCTGACCTCGATGCGGACCTGCTGAATAAACTGAAGAGGAGTAGTCTTGATGGCCATATGATCCAGGTCCAAAGTGGAAAGGATAAATTAAAATCCCTGATACGCGCTTGGGTGCAGGAATTCAAGCACGACAGGATGGAGCGGCATCAGTCAGCCTCCCCTGCCCGCAAAAGCGGGCAAAAACTGTCCAATCACGGCCAGCACAAGTACCTCATCCGGGGTATCCCATCATATTGTCAAATGAGGCATCAATACGAACAAGCGGATTCAGCTAAGTTCTCTTGGCCTCTTTTAGGACATCACGCAGCAAAGCAAACACGTAGAGATCAGGCTACCTGCTTAACAAGAACATGTTACAGAAAAAAACAACACGCCATCCAAGCACAGACCAAGAACAAAAAATCTGGATACGTTTTAGTCACAGAGGAAAACTTTTACCTCAAAATACAATCATGAACGCAGAATTCTTACGCGAACCACATGTGGAGCCATGATAGATAACTTCATAGTAAATTTCAGAAAATACTACGGATGATCCAATCGGCGTTTCGATTGGGCCAAGCTAGGCTGGCAGGAGTTGGGGGACTCGAACCCACGACCCTCGGTTTTGGAGACCGATGCTCTACCAACTGAGCTAAACTCCTAGGTCCAAGCCAGAGGTTACAGCATGGGTGGGGAAAGAATCAAGGTTCGATCAGCCACATTGCGCAGGGGAAATCGTCAACGCGGCCCCAACACGGGCCGAGCCTTTCGAGGTATTAAAAAAGGCGCGCGAGATATCTCGCGCGCCCTATTGATTTAGGCGATCAACTTAATGTGGTGATCACTTAATGATTTTAGAGACGACGCCTGCGCCGACTGTACGTCCGCCCTCACGGATAGCAAAGCGCAGCTTTTCTTCCATTGCAATCGGAGCGATCAGTTCA
>JADZAO010000041.1 GCA_020852535.1 Paracoccaceae bacterium
AGGTTCAATCCCGTCTGGATGCGGCCGGTTTTGACAGCCTGCCGAGTCAGTCGATCGTGATTACGGGTGGTGCGAGTCAGATTCCGGGGCTCGACTTCCTTGCTGCACGTATACTTGGCCAGCAGGTTCGCCTTGGTCGTCCGCTTCGTGTCCAGGGTTTGCCGCAAGCTGCGACGGGTGCCGCTTTTGCTAGTGCCGTAGGCCTTTGTTTGTTTGCCGCACATCCTCAGGATGAATGGTGGGATTTTGAGATTTCGTCGGAACGCTATCCGTCGCGGTCTATTAAGCGGGCCTTTAAATGGTTTAAAGATAACTGGTAACCGCTACAATCTGTCGAAGTGGCAAAATATCGCTGATCGACATGATTATCGGTCCATATTTTGTGTGGTGGTGACTTTTTACGTGACCTCTGACCCCATTTGTGAATAGTATCTCGGATAAATTCGGATTTCTGTGCTTGGGATCGGTCTGAAAGTAAGCCGATCTGTACTAGAAAATACAATGAATAGCAGCAGGCGGAGTGGCAATGACCTTGAACTTATCGATGACCTCGCAGCGTGAAGATCTGAAGCCGCGTATCACCGTTTTCGGTGTTGGCGGGGCAGGTGGTAACGCCGTCAATAACATGATCGACAAACAGCTTGAAGGTGTCGAGTTCGTCGTGGCGAACACCGACGCGCAGGCACTGCAGCAGTCGAAAGCACACTCGCGGATCCAGATGGGTCTGAAGGTGACTGAAGGTTTGGGTGCGGGCGCGCGTCCGGCTGTGGGCGCTGCGGCGGCCGAGGAAACTATCGAAGAGATCGTCGATCATCTGGCGGGGGCACATATGTGTTTCATCACCGCCGGTATGGGTGGCGGTACTGGCACGGGTGCTGCCCCGATCATCGCACAAGCAGCCCGCGAATTGGGTGTGCTGACTGTTGGTGTTGTTACCAAGCCCTTCCAGTTCGAGGGCGGTAAGCGGATGAAGCAAGCTGAAGAGGGGATCGAAGCCCTTCAGAAGGTTGTTGATACGCTGATCATCATTCCGAACCAGAACTTATTCCGTCTTGCTAATGAGCGCACTACGTTCACCGAAGCCTTCGCGATGGCAGATGATGTTCTATATCAAGGGGTTAAGGGTGTGACTGACCTTATGGTGCGTCCTGGTTTGATCAACCTTGATTTTGCGGACGTTCGTGCTGTGATGGACGAAATGGGCAAGGCTATGATGGGTACGGGTGAAGCAAGCGGTGAGGATCGTGCTGTGCAGGCCGCCGAGAAGGCGATTGCAAACCCGCTCTTGGACGAAATTAGCCTTAATGGTGCGCGTGGTGTGTTGATTAACATCACTGGTAGCTACGACCTGACCTTGTTTGAACTGGATGAGGCGGCGAATATCATCCGTGAAAAGGTCGATCCCGATGCAAATATAATCGTGGGTTCGACACTGGACACCAGTATGGAGGGTGCTATTCGCGTGTCGGTCGTGGCGACCGGAATCGATGTGACTCAGTCGAGCCGTACCGCCGATCCGGTGGCGCGTCGTCCGATGTCGGCCCCGCTTCAACCGGCGGCGCAACCGCCGATAGCACAGTCCGCGCCGCAATCTACACCCTTGACGGTGAAGGTGAACCAGTCAGCCTATCAGTCTGCGCCGCCCGCCTATCAGCAGTCGATGCAGCAGCGGCCTGTACCACAGGCTTATGCGCGGCATTCGCAGTCCGTAGAGCAGCAACAACCGCAACAGTCGCAGGACCGCAGTCTGTTCGATGCTTCGCCGCTCTGTGAGCCGGAAGTGGAAGAATACGATGTCCCCGCTCCAGCTTATCGTCCGCAGCCCGTGTCGCGTGCCCCGTTGCCCTCAGACGATTCGGCTATGTCTATGGCGCCACGCTTGCCGGGAACACCTTCGCCGGAAGCGCTGCAGCGTTTGCAGACGGCTGTCAGCAAGAACCCGACCGTCCAGCAGGCTCCGCGTGGCATGACCGATTCTCAACGCGTAGTAACATCTGCTCCGAAGTCAGTTGAGGCACGTCCGCGCTTTGGCATTGGATCTCTGATCAACCGTATGGCAGGTGGTGCTGGTGAAAGTCACTTGGCGACGCGACAGCAACCGCCGGCATTGTCCTATGATGATGAGCAAGAGTTGAGTTCTGATCAGGAAAAAATCGAGATTCCGGCATTCCTGCGTCGTCAAGCCAACTGACGGATTATAACGCAGTGTAACAATCGAGGGAAACCGGGCTTTTGAGTCCGGTTTTTCTTTTGTAATATTGGAGACTATCTGTGTTTTGGCTTGTTACGAAATGTCATAAAAGGTGAGTTGAGTTTGCAGGAGCTGCATCTTAGCTAAACGATGTCGCGCAACTTGTGTGGCACGGCTTTCAGGATTCCCTGATGCCGGAATGATTGGAACCGGGGTGTCACTTGCAAAATACTTTGCAATCCGCAGCGACTTTTGTGGGATTTGGCCTGCATTGCGGTGTCGAGGTGCGGATGGTGGTGAAACCCGCCCCGGCCGATCATGGTATCGTTTTTTTGAGAACCGACCTGAACGAGCGAATTCCAGCGCTTTGGGATGCGGTCGTGCCGTCGCGTCTGTGTACGCTGGTGGCCAATGCGTCCGGTGCTTCGGTGTCTACAATCGAACATATCATGGCGGCGATTGCAGGTTGTGCAGTTCATAACGCTCTGATCGAGATCGACGGGCCGGAAGTGCCGATTCTCGACGGCTCGGCTGCACCATTCGTCTTTGGTCTTTTGAAGGCCGGTGTGCGTGAGCTGGATGTACCGTCGCGGGCGATCCGTGTCCTGAAGTGCGTCGAAGTGTACGAGGGCGATGCTGCGGCGCGGTTGGAACCAGCTGAGATGTTGGAGATTGATTTCTGTATTGATTTTGAAGAGGTGGCGATAGGGCGGCAGGAAAAAAGCCTGAATCTTGCCAACGGCGCTTTTGTGCGAGAGCTGTCGAATAGCCGTACTTTTTGCCGTCAGGCCGACGTTGATGCGATGCGGGCCAATGGATTGGCGCTCGGAGGGACGTTGGAGAATGCTGTTGTCTTCGAGGGTGAACGCGTGCTGAGCCCCGGTGGCCTGCGCCATGATGATGAGCCCGTGCGTCATAAGATATTGGATGCCGTGGGTGATCTCTCACTGGCAGGTGCGCCGCTGCTAGGACGTTACACGGGCATCCGTGCCGGTCATGCATTGACCAATCGTCTGCTGCGGGTGCTGTTTGCGGATCCGTTAGCCTATTGCTTCGTCGAGGTCGGTCCGCAGACTGGGTGTAAATTGCCCGGTGTCGGTGTAATTGCTGCGGATGTGCCCGTATATTGAGGGGCGGGGCTGCTAAAGCCGTTTTGTCTCCTAGATTTTTGTGCTAAAATAACACCTAGGCATGTATCGGGGGCCGTTCGGCTGGATGGAGAAAATTTCGTGGGGTAGGAGGAAGATGGCAGGGGTGAAGGCGAGCGCTTGGTTTCTTGGTATGGCGCTCTTGGCTGTATCGTTGGCCGGTTGCAGTGGATTCCGTGGTAATAACGAGAAGCCGCTTGAAGCTTATAGTGCCGAGGAAATCTATAAGCAGGGTAGGCTGAAGCTGGAGACCGAACGTAAGCCGGATGAGGCCATTCACTATTTTCAGGAGGTCGAACGGCTTTACCCCTATTCTGAATATGCCAAGCGTGCGCTGATCATGCAGGCCCTCGGTTATCATAAGGGTAAGAAATACGAGGAGGCGCGTGCGGCTTCGCAACGTTATCTCGACCTTTATCCCGGTGACGAGGAGGCGCCTTATGCGCTTTATTTGATAGCGTTATCTTTCTATGATCAAATTGACGAGGTGGGTCGCGACCAAGGTGTGACCTTTCAAGCCCTGCAGGGCATGCGTGACGTTATTAATACCTATCCAGACAGTGATTATGCGCGGTCGGCTAGATTGAAGTTTGATCTAGCCTTCGATCATTTGGCTGCGAAGGAAATGGAGATCGGGCGCTATTACTTGCAGCGCAGAAATTACACGGCGGCGATCAACCGTTTCCGCACTGTGGTGCAAGATTATCAGACGACCTCGTATACCGCCGAAGCGTTGCATCGGCTGACCGAGTGCTATCTGGCGCTTGGTTTCACCGACGACGCGCAGACTTCGGCGGCAATTCTTGGTTTCAACTATCAGTCGAGCCCATTCTACGAGGACAGTTTCCGTTTGCTGAAAGGTAGCGGGCTGGCACCTGAGGCCAAAAGTGACGGCTGGCTCTCGAAAATTTATCGCCAGATGGTGCGCGGCGAATGGATTTGATCCGCGATTGTGGGTGGCGTACGGGGAGCCGTTGCTGTGATCGCTTAAAACCCATGATATTTTGATTATCGTCTACCTTGACCTCTAGTTTTGGTCAGGGCTGAATGTGTTGATCAGATAGACATGGCGGGAAAGTTGATCTTACTGAATGCGCTTGGCTCTATATTGGTTTGGCACAGGCGGACGCGGTCTGATACAAGGCGGATGGCCTAGGCAGTTTTTTGAATTCTTTAATGAAAAGTAAGGCGGGCGGTTTTCCGGTCTTTGCAATGCTAGTTTGTTATGGTGAACGCTTCGGCATCTTCTGATGGTAGGCCGTTTGCGCCTTCCTTTGAAAAGATGGTGGCGAGAGGCCGTAAGCGTTCATGCCACTAGCTATCCTACGGTGGCGAGGACTGTAGCAAGGTCTCCATATCCCGTGAGTCGGCGCTCGTAGGTAAGACCTAGCCTGTCGGCGCATTTCCGTGCCTTTGTGTCGAGCGCAGGGTCGTTTAGTTGGGCTTGATAGACCAGTTTGGTGTAATTGCCGAAATACATGGCGCGCAATTCAGGGCGTCGGTCGAGGCCAAGCGGGCGCCAGATGAGGGTATCGAACTGGCGCACGAGAAAATCGGTTAGATAAAAGGCGGTGAATTCGGTTTTGGCTTTTTGGGCGAAGATGGCAGTTCCTTCGAAGAAGGAATAGCAATGCGGGCCGGCGATCATTTCGACCCCCAGTTCTGCACATTTTGCCTGTAGAAGTCCGCCTGTCCCGCAATCGGCATAGACAACGAAGAAGCGGTCATAGCGGTTGCGGTGGTTGATGACGGCGGCTTCGACTGCTGCGGGGATGCGGTTTGGCCATAGGTGTAGTTTGGCAGGGAGACATTGAAGGTCGAGGTGGTCCCAGCCGTTGATTTGTTTCAAGGCAAGGATCTCGTGTGCGAGTGCCCCGCATGCAATTAGTAGGATCTTGCCGTTTTGGGTGAGGGAAATGCCCCGTTCGGTTAATATAGTGTCGTCGGGACTCGCTATCAGCGTCACTAGTGTGCTCCGAGTACGAGGCTGCCTGCGAATGTGGCAACGCCGAGGGCGGCAAGTGGGAGGTCGGCCCACAAAGCGGTTAGGTCGAGGGCTAGGCCCGTGGTGGCTATGATGAGAGTGATGAGCGATAGAAAATGAGTAAGCGGCATGGCATTTCCTTTCCTCTAAAACTCTGGTGCGGGTTACGGGGAACTCCAAGGGGTGGCTATAAAAAAGCCGCGCAGGTTTGTGTCTGCGGGACTTTGGCTCGATTGGCGGTTTTAGTCGTTCAGCTGGTTGTGCTTGTGTGCGACAAATTTCTTAGCCGTTTCCACCGCGACGGCGGCGTCGCAGCAATAGGCATCGGCTCCGATGGCTTTGCCAAATTCTTCGTTCAGTGGTGCGCCACCGACCAGCACGATGTAGTTTTCGCGTAGGCCTTTTTCCTTCATCGTGTCGATTACAACCTTCATATAAGGCATGGTTGTGGTTAGTAAGGCCGACATTCCAAGGATATCTGGTTTTTCGGTTTCGAGTGCCTCAAGGTATTTCTCGACCGAGTTGTTGATGCCGAGGTCAAGCACTTCGAAGCCCGCGCCTTCCATCATCATGGCAACGAGGTTCTTGCCGATGTCGTGAATATCGCCCTTGACCGTGCCAATCACCATCTTTCCCATGCGCGGTGCACCGGTTTCGATAAGGAGCGGTTTCAGGATGAACATGCCGGCTTTCATCGCATTGGCGGCGAGAAGTACTTCAGGTACGAAGAGGATGCCGTCACGGAAGTCGGCTCCGACTATTGTCATGCCTGCGACGAGGGCTTTGGTTAGAATATCATATGGGGTCCAGCCACGGGCGATGAGGATGTTGACCGCTTCCTCGATCTCTTCTTTGAGACCGTCATACAGGTCGTCCTGCATTTGCAAGATGAGTTCGTCATCGGATAGTTCGGAAAGGATGATCTCGTTTTCGTCAGCCATAGGTTGGCACTCCCACAAGGGTTTTTTAGCTGCGGCGGTTGCGGCGCTCGCGTTTGGGCTCGCTTGAAGTGTCGCCGGTGCCATCCGAGACGCTGGAGAAGCTGCCCAGTTTTTCGATGATCGTGTCGAGCGAGGGGCGGGGGCCTGGAGGCGTTTCTTCCAGTGTGCGGCGCATGGCTTTAAGGTGTTCGGGCATGGTGCCGCAGCAGCCGCCGATGATCTTAACACCTGCATCGCGGGCGAGTACGGCGTATTGGCCCATTAGCTCCGGTGTGCCGTCATAGTGGATGTGGCCATCTTGGTATTTTGGGATACCTGCGTTTCCCTTGGCGATCAGCGGGCGTTTGGTTCCCGTTGAAGCAAAGCCGAGGATAGTACGCATCAAGTCTGAGGCGCCTACGCCGCAGTTTGCGCCAAAGGCGATTGGCGGATTGGGAAGTTTTTCTACCATTTCGGCCATTGCGGACGAGGTTACGCCCATCATAGTGCGGCCTGCGGTGTCAAAACTCATAGTACCACACCATGAAACATTTGCGCGGCGGCAGGCTTCGGCGGCAGCCTTGTATTCTTCGGGGGCTGAGATGGTTTCGATCCAGATGACGTCTACGCCGCCTTCCTTCATCCCTTCTATCTGTTCGTGGAAGATTTCCATGGCAAGTGCATGGGTCATGGTTCCCATCGGTTCGAAGATATCACCTGTAGGGCCGATGGATCCGGCGACGACAACGAGGCGACCTGCGGCATCGGCAATTTCACGGCCTAAAGCTACTCCGACACGGTTTAACTCACGCACACGGCCCTGTGCATTGTGTAGTTTCAGGCGCGATGCATTGCCGCCGAAAGTATTGGTCAGGAAGAGGTCGGAGCCACTTTCGACCGCGCCACGATAGAGGGCGCGGATGTTGTCGGGTTTATCGATGTTCCACAATTCTGGCGGTTCGCCTGACGACAGTCCCATGTTGAATAGGTTGGTGCCGGTTGCGCCATCGGCCATTAACCAATCTCGGGTTGTGATTAGTTTAGATAGGGCATCGGACATGAGAGCACCGTGATTGGCTGAGGTCTATGCTTTTTTCTGTCATGATGTGGGCACGGTGGCAAATTTATAATCTGTATTTTCATTATGAGTTGGAGGGAGTTTTGGCATTATGGTCCTGTTAAGCGTTGCGGGTGGGCGTCAGGCGTAGTGTGATGGCAGTCCAGATAGCACTGCCGCGGTCGGGAAGGCATGAAAATTTTCCGCCGTAATAGGACTGCGGCTATTGATCGAAACCTGCGCTCATGTTGGTTTGAGATGTTTGTACGGCGGACATGAAGGGCGGTACATGCTTCTGCCTGCTGGCTATTAGGGAACTGGCTGTTTTTTTGGTGGTCGCCTGTATCTGCGTTGGGTTCGGTGGATTACAATTCTTGCATCAGCTGGGATTTGGCGACGG
>JADZAO010000042.1 GCA_020852535.1 Paracoccaceae bacterium
CTGCCCTTGTAAATAACGCCCGCGCCTTCGACAACGCGACCAAGATTGAAAACGGTTTCACCTTGTTGGTTCAAGAGCTCTGCCAAATCCTCGGCACGATCGGCAGCGCCCACCACAATCATGCCGATGCCGCAGTTGAAGGACTTGAGCATTTCCGCCTCAGCAATGTTCACCGTGTTGGCGAGCCAGCGGAAGACAGGCGGCAGTTTCCAAGTGCTAAGATCAATCTCGCAGGCCAGTTTTTCTGGTAGTACGCGGGGCAGATTTTCAGTGATACCGCCACCAGTAATATGAGCCAGCGCATGCACACCCCCTGCCCTAATCGCGGCAAGCGCCTGTTTAACATAGAGACGAGTCGGAGCGAGCAGCACCTCGCCTAGCTTCCCCTCACCGAATGGCGAAGCAGCGTCCCACGACAGGCCCGAGATCTCCACAACCTTACGTACAAAACTGTAGCCATTGGAATGAACTCCGTTCGAGGCAAAGCCGAGAAGAACATCGCCTACTTGCACACCCGCCGGAAGGTCGGCGCCACGCTCCATGGCGCCCACTGCGAAACCGGCAAGATCAAAGTCTCCCTTGTGATACATGCTAGGCATTTCCGCTGTTTCTCCACCGATCAGTGCGCAACCCGACGCCTCGCAACCTACGGCGATGCCGTTAATGATGCGGGTCGCCTGATCCACATCGAGCTTTCCGGTGGCGAAGTAGTCGAGGAAGAACAGCGGTTCCGCACCTTGGCAGACGAGATCGTTAACGCACATAGCAACAAGGTCGATTCCGATCGTATCAACATTGCCAGTATCGATAGCGATACGGAGTTTAGTGCCCACACCATCGGTCGCGGCAACAAGGATCGGGTCAGTGTAACCCGCCGCCCTCAGGTCAAAAAGTGCACCAAAGCCGCCGAGACCCGACATGATGCCCGACCTCTGGGTACGCTTAGCGACCGGCTTGATCCGTTCAACCAACGCATTCCCTGCATCAATGTCCACACCCGCCTGCGCATAGGTTAGGCCATTCGTCATCGGTCGCTCTCCGCCAATCTGCCGCTGATATGGCGCGCATAGACCATTAGAGCGAGCTTCGCAACGCACCAGAACGCCCAGTCCTGATTGTGACAAGACGGTTCAAGTATAAACGCGTCATGTGGCGAAAATGACAATCTTGTCAGACTTTCCGTCAAAATCGCCGTTGATCTGGTTCTGCCTATCCGCGACCATAGAGCAGCGATCTAGCGATATGAGGCAGTTATCAAGTGGTCACTAATCATATTGTAACTCTCCTTCCGCTATGTCGAAATGATATTAATGCTCGGCCCTATCTAGTCGATGAGTGGATCGCCTTACTGAAAAATGATATGATGCGGCTCAAAAGCACCCCACATTCAGCACCTCTGTATCAACCAGCCTTTGATCAAAAAATTTTTAACTGTCAATAAAACCTAGTTATTCCATCGCAACATGACATAGACCATCTTGAACAGATCCGAAAACAACAGAACCATATCTTCTGCCTCGTCATAGTGTGTAAACACGTCCGTCTCTCGACATTTCGGCATGCCATTGCATACAAAGCTTCCCAAACCTGTCGTTTTTTGCTAAAGATGTCCTAATAGAATCCAACTTCCAAAGGGGTCAAATATGACCAAAATCAAGGTGACGAACCCAGTCGTCGAACTCGACGGCGACGAGATGACTAGGATCATCTGGGATTTCATTAAACAAAAACTAATCCTGCCCTATCTCGATATTAATCTGAAATACTACGACCTCGGGATAGAAGAACGCGACCGCACCAACGACCAGATCACCATTGATGCCGCACTGGCGATCAAGAAACACGGTGTAGGCGTCAAATGCGCCACCATCACTCCCGATGAACAACGAGTCGAAGAATTCAACCTAAAACAGATGTGGAAATCGCCCAACGGCACCATCCGCAACATCCTCGGCGGCGTGATCTTCCGCGAGCCTATCATCTGCAAGAACGTCCCCCGCCTCGTTCCAGGCTGGACCCAGCCCATAGTTGTCGGACGCCATGCTTTCGCCGACCAGTACAAGGCTACAGACTTTCGTTTCCCCAGTGCGGGAAAACTAACGATGAAATTCGTCGGCGATGATGGTACCATAATCGAGAAAGAAGTATATCAGGCGCCTTCGTCTGGCGTATACATGGGCATGTATAACCTCGACGACTCAATCTACGATTTTGCGCGTTCGTCGATGAACTACGGTCTACTTAAGGGCTGGCCGGTTTACCTTTCCACCAAGAACACAATTCTTAAGGCCTATGACGGTCGCTTTAAGGATATCTTTGCCAAGGTCTATGCCGAAGAGTTTGAAGACCGTTTCAAGGCCAAGGGAATCCATTATGAACACCGTCTAATCGACGACATGGTTGCTTCTGCAATGAAATGGTCGGGCGGCTATGTTTGGGCCTGCAAGAACTATGACGGCGACGTGCAATCCGACACGGTAGCACAAGGATTCGGTTCGCTCGGTCTGATGACCTCAGTCCTAATGACACCCGATGGTAAAATCGTTGAGTCTGAAGCTGCCCACGGCACCGTGACGCGCCACTACCGCGAGCACCAGAAGGGCAAAGCGACCTCTACAAATTCTATCGCTTCGATCTTCGCATGGACTGGCGGCCTGACGCACCGCGCCAAGCTTGACAAGAACGACCAGCTGATGCGCTTTGCCACGACACTAGAAAAAGTCACCGTCAACACTGTTGAAGATGGCTGGATGACCAAAGACTTGGCTCTACTCGTCGGTCCCGACCAGAAATGGCTAACTACCATCCGTTATCTTGAGAAAGTCGACGAATACCTCAACAAGGCCCTCAAGAGTTAAAGCCAAGGGGGCCGGAGTTGATACTTCGGCCCTTTTGTCCATCTGCCGTCCACCGGCCCGGCCAAAAAAGATTTTAATAATTCGGCTTTAGTTTAACAGCCTTCAGTGCCATCCTCTTTGACTTTATTTTGGGTTCTGGGCTTCTAGCGATATTTCATCAAAGTGCTTCGCTTGACCGCATTGGCATCAGAATCCTAACACTTTAGCTGTAAGATTTTATCGAAGATAGCACTGTAAAAAAACAATTGCTGATCAATTCAGCGTTTTTTGCCCTCGCCACCATCTTTCTGACGTGGCAGACTGTGACTTGATCACTCTTCGGCGCAGTGGTGGCAAACCTCGTCATCACTCTAAATCACCGCAGCACCTGCCACATCGCAACTTGAACTTCCGCAGACGCAGCAAGGTTTTTCTGGTCTTTCTGACCAATCCAAGCTATGGCCCGCGCGAACCACAGATTTGGAAAGAGAACTCCCTGATGGAGCTTCGTAACATTGCTATTATCGCTCACGTTGACCACGGCAAGACTACTCTCGTCGATGAACTTCTGAAACAATCCGGCGCGTTTCGCGACAATCAAGCCGTGTCCGAACGCGCGATGGATAGCAATGAAATCGAACGCGAGCGCGGGATTACCATTCTGGCAAAATGCACAAGCGTCGAGCACAACGGCATGCGCATTAACATCATCGACACCCCCGGCCACGCCGATTTCGGGGGCGAAGTCGAACGTATCCTGAATATGGTCGATGGTGTCTGTTTACTAGTCGACGCTGCGGAAGGTCCTATGCCGCAAACAAAATTTGTAACTTCCAAGGCGCTCGCCCTCAGCTTACGTCCGATCGTTGTTCTGAACAAAGTCGACAAACCCGATGCCGAACCTGACCGTGCTTTAAACGAGGTATTCGATCTTTTTGCAAACCTTGGCGCAACTGATGAACAACTTGATTTTCCTCATCTTTACGCCTCAGGCCGCTCTGGTTGGGCAGACGAGTCACTTGACGGTCCGCGACAGAACCTTGATGCGCTCTTCAACATGATCGTGCGCCACGTACCGGCACCAAAGCAGGTTGCCGAAACTACCAAACCCTTCCGCATGCTGGCAACCACA
Source organism: Paracoccaceae bacterium (assembly GCA_020852535.1). Taxonomy (GTDB): domain Bacteria; phylum Pseudomonadota; class Alphaproteobacteria; order Rhodobacterales; family Rhodobacteraceae; genus Paragemmobacter. The sequence continues at coordinate 3,970 of JADZAO010000042.1, forward strand.
CTATCAGCCGATCCATTCATCGGACGAATCCTGACCGGCCGTATCGAATCTGGTACGCTTAAAGTGGGCGAGCAGATCAAGGCGCTCAGTCGTACAGGCGAAAAAATCGAACAGTTCCGAGTAACTAAGATTCTCGCCTTTCGTGGTCTAAATCAAACTGTCATTGACGAAGCACAGGCCGGTGACATCGTCACCATCGCCGGCATGTCAAAAGCCACTGTGGCCGACACACTTTGCGCACTGGACCAAGATGTCCCAATCCCTGCCCAACCGATAGACCCACCGACCATCACTGTTACTTTCGGGATCAATGACTCACCGCTGGCGGGCCGTGATGGGTCAAAAGTCCAGTCACGTATCATTCGCGAACGCCTCATGAAGGAAGCCGAGGTCAACGTCGCGATCAAGATCGCTGACACACCCGGCGGTGAGGCCTTCGAAGTTTCGGGCCGTGGTGAACTCCAGATGGGCGTCCTTATCGAAAACATGCGCCGCGAAGGCTTCGAATTATCGATCAGCCGCCCCCGCGTTATCATGAAAGAGGAAAACGGCGTCCGCTGGGAACCGGTAGAAAAAGTCATCGTCGATGTCGATGACGAATACTCAGGCGTGGTCATCGACAAGCTGACCGGTGAACGCAAGGGCGATTTGGTCGAGATGAAACCAGCAGGCGTGGGCAAAACGCGTATAGTCGCCCAAGTACCATCGCGCGGCCTAATCGGCTATCACGGGCAATTTTTGACTGACACGCGCGGTACCGGCGTGCTGAACCGCATCTTCGACGGCTGGGTCGCCCATAAAGGCCCGATCCAGGGCCGCCGCCAAGGCGTTCTTATTTCGATGGAAAACGGTATTTCCAGTGCCTACGCACTCTGGAACCTTGAAGACCGTGGCCGCATGTTCATCGGCCCGCAAGAAAACGTCTACGAGGGCATGATCATCGGCGAACACAGCCGCGACAATGACCTTGAAGTGAACCCACTCAAAGGCAAAAAGCTGACCAACGTACGCGCTTCCGGCACTGACGAAGCAGTACGCCTGACTCCGCATATCAAGATGTCGCTTGAAGAAGCCATCGCTTATATTGACGATGACGAACTTGTCGAAGTTACGCCCAAAATTATCCGCATCCGCAAGCGCGTTCTCGACCCACACGAGCGCAAACGGTCTGCAAGAGCCTCCTAACCAGTCCTGCGCTCTCTAGGCGCGCGATTATCAAAGATAATTATGAGCCGCCCATTAGAATAGAGCTAGAAGAATGAAGCAAAACAGACCCTTCTTATGGGAAAGTTTCAAGGGATCATCCAATCTCTTCGACCACCATCAGATCACGCACCGATGCGCCCTTCGCATAAGCTAAAGCCGCCTGATATTCTGGCGAATTGTAACATGCAACAGCCGCTTCTAGACTAGGGAACCGTGCCACAACATTGCGAGCACGGTCATTGCCTTCAAGCTGAACATAGCGCCCACCACGAGCGAGGAACACCCCGCCATACGCGGCTATCGCAGGGCCAGCACCCGTTGCATAACGGCCATAAGCTTCAGCGTCGGTCACATGAACATGAGCAATCCACAAAGCTGTCTGCATAACTTATCTCTCCAATAAGGCTTTTGCCGCTTTAATCGCCGCATCGGCACCTGCAATGTCGACCCCACCAGCCTGCGCCATATCGGGACGGCCACCACCACCCTTGCCACCCATAGCCTCGGCTGCTGCCTTGACCAGCGACACCGCGCTTAAACGCGCTGTCAGGTCAGCCGTTACACCCGCCGCAACGGCAGGCTTAGCACCGGTATCCGCGATCAACAGCACCACACCAGAACCAAGTCGTGCCTTCATCTCATCGATCAGCGCAGGAAGATCCTTTCCAGAAACGCCAGAAAGCACCTGCGCAATGAACTTCACTCCGCAAATTTCCTTAGCTTCAGGCCATACTGCTTTGTCAACCATAGCCACTTCACGGCGGAGTTGCGCAACCTCGTTGAACAGGGCTCGACGTTCCTCGGCCAGCACCTTGACGCGGTCAACGACTTCGACAACCGAAGTCTTCAACACCAAAGCCACATCTGTAAGACGCGTATCTTGTACACGCAGGTAGTCAAGCGCCGCCTGCCCCGTCAGCGCCTCAATCCGCCGCACACCGGCGGATGACGCGCTTTCACCCAACACAACGAAAGCCCCTATATCACCTGTACGGCTCACATGAGTGCCGCCGCAGAGTTCAAGGCTGTAGGTGCACCCGTTAACACCTTTGCCTGAACCGTCGAGTGTACCCATCGAAACAACGCGAACCTCATCGCCGTATTTCTCGCCAAAGAGGGCCTGCGCCCCCAAAACCCGCGCATCGTCAGGCGTCATAATCCGCGTTTCCACAGCCGTGTTCTGGCGGATGCATTCGTTCACCTCGGCCTCGACCGCTGCGATTTCATCCGCAGACATTCCGGACGAATGACTGAAGTCAAAACGTAACCTGTCAGGCGTATTCAGCGACCCGCGCTGTGCCACATTACTGCCTAGAGCTCGCCGCAGCGCTTCATGCAATAAATGCGTTGCCGAATGGTTAGCGCGAATCGCACCACGTCGCTTGTGATCGACTTCAAGCTTTGCCGGTTGGCCCTTAGCGATTATGCCTTCCACCACCTCGGCCATATGAATAAACACGCCCACCGATTTCTTAGTGTCTGTGATGTGAACAAGCCCCGTGTCAGTGCGCAACCAACCCGCATCGCCGACTTGACCACCAGATTCCGCATAAAAAGGTGTCTGGTTCACCACAATCTGTACCGTACGGCCTCTTGTAACCTCAGGCACTTCACCACCGTCGAGCACCAGCGCATTTACCACACCCTCGGCGGTTTCGGTATCATAACCAAGGAATTCTGTCGCACCATGTACTTCGGCCAGTTCAAACCAAATTTTAGCGTCTTTGGCCTCACCCATGCCCGACCATGCCGCACGCGCCTTAGTCTTTTGTTCTTCCATCGCCGTATCGAAACCGGCCAAATCGACGGCTCGGCCCTTTTCACGCAGAGCGTCCTGCGTCAGATCAAGGGGAAAGCCATAGGTATCATAAAGCTTGAACGCCACCGCACCCGGCAAAGCGCCACCTTCGGGAATACGAGAAAGTTCGTCGTCAAGCAGATGCAGACCACGGTCAAGCGTCTGCTTGAATCGCGTCTCTTCCAACCGCAGCGTTTCCTCAATCAACAATTGCGCACGTGTAAGTTCGGGATAAGCACCGCCCATCTGCCGCACTAGCGCCGGAACCAGCCTAAACATCACCGGATCAGCGGCTCCCAGCATATGCGCATGCCGCATCGCCCGTCGCATGATCCGCCGCAAGACATAGCCGCGCCCTTCATTAGACGGCATCACGCCATCGGCAATCAAGAAACCTGTCGACCTCAAATGATCAGCAATCACGCGATGATGCACTTTTCCAGGGCCATCGGGAGCGTTGTCGGTGGCATAAGCACTCGCCTCGATCAAGCTACGCATCAGATCAGTATCGTAATTATCATACTTGCCTTGCAGCAGCGCACCAATACGTTCCAGCCCCATACCGGTGTCAATCGATTGCATATCCAAAGGCCGCATCAAGCCGTCCGCGAACTGCTCGTTCTGTATGAAGACGTTGTTCCAGATCTCTATGAAACGGTCGCCATCTTCGTCCTTGCTGCCTGGAGGACCACCCCAGATATGGTCTCCGTGGTCGTAAAATATCTCAGTGCAGGGACCGCATGGACCAGTCGGCCCCATCCGCCAGAAGTTATCATCCGTGGAAATACGAATGATGCGGCTGTCTTCTAATCCCGCGACCTTCTTCCAGATGCTCGCTGCCTCGTTGTCAGTATGATAAACGGTAACGCAAAGCTTCTTCGGGTTGATCCCAAAATCCTTGGTCAGCAACTCCCACGAAAAAGCAATCGCTTCAGCCTTGAAGTAATCACCAAAGCTAAAGTTTCCTAGCATCTCAAAGAACGTGTGGTGCCGCGCCGTATTGCCCACGTTATCAAGGTCGTTATGCTTGCCACCCGCCCGCACGCATTTCTGCGCCGTGGTCGCCCGCTTGTAGCTGCGCGTCTCGACTCCGGTGAAGCAGTTCTTGAACTGCACCATGCCGGAATTTGCAAACATCAACGTTGGATCATTGCGCGGAACCAGCGGCGACGAATCCACCACATGGTGTCCGTTGCGCCGGAAAAAATCAAGAAAGGTGGAGCGGATATCGTTCAGTGACGTCATACCCAAGATGCCCTTTCAAAAGGCAGAAAACCGATCTTCAAACACTCAATTAACCTTGCCTTGCGTCCCTGTCTACCGCTCAGGTCATGAGCTATGGAAAAAGACCGAAACCTTGCGACTTCGGCCCCATTTCCTAGCTTTCAGTCAAATATTATATATCTATCACATCCGCATCGCCATCGGTTTTGATTTCGGTTTCGGCTATCAGAAAGTCGAGCCCATTGACGGCGCGGATTTTGTCCTCAATCTCTTGCGCTACGGCAGAGTTTTCCTTCAGGAACAACTTAGCATTCTCACGCCCTTGGCCAATCCGCTCGTCACCGTAAGAATACCACGACCCGGATTTTTCAACGACACCGGCCTTGACTCCGATGTCCACCAACTCGCCGGTCTTGGAGATGCCTTCGCCATACATGATGTCAAATTCCACTTGTTTGAAAGGCGGGGCAACTTTATTTTTGACAACCTTCACGCGAGTAGCGTTGCCAACCACATCATCCTTTTCCTTGATCGCACCGATGCGGCGAATGTCTAGGCGAACTGAAGCGTAAAATTTTAGCGCATTACCGCCCGTAGTGGTTTCTGGGCTACCAAACATCACACCGATCTTCATACGAATCTGGTTGATGAATATCACCATACAATTGCTGCGCCCGATGCTCGCAGTCAGCTTACGCATCGCCTGACTCATTAAACGGGCTTGTGCGCCAACTTGCGCATCTCCCATGTCGCCTTCAATTTCGGACTTCGGCGTAAGCGCCGCAACTGAATCGACCACAATCAAGCTGACTGCACCCGAACGTACCAATGTATCAACGATCTCCAGCGCCTGCTCGCCGGTATCAGGCTGCGAAATCAGCAGCTCGTCCAAATTAACGCCTAGTTTCTTGGCGTATTGCGGATCAAGCGCGTGTTCCGCATCTACAAAGGCGCATACGCCACCCTTCTTCTGTTCTTCAGCAACCACATGCAGCGTCAAAGTGGTCTTACCCGAAGATTCAGGCCCGTAGACCTCAATGATACGACCCTTGGGCAAGCCGCCGATTCCCAGCGCTATATCAAGGCCCAGAGATCCGGTCGATGTCGCTTCTATGTCCATAATGGGGTTGTTTTCCCCAAGCAACATGATCGAACCCTTACCGAACTGCCGTTCGATTTGCGCCAGTGCGCTTTCCAGCGCCTTCTGTTTGTCCATTTCGCGCTTTCCGTTCAAGTCGATGAGTGTCGCTGTCGACATAGTCCGTCTCCCTATATTTCATAGCCGCGTTTTAACGGCAATCGCCGAGCTTGTTCCCCAAGTGTTCTCACCCTTATGAGCACAAAAAGAGAACATTGCAAATAGTTTCTTGCAATTTTAGTTTGTATTCGAATGTTTAATGCTTGATTTGAACCAATGCTCCAGCATCGTATAATGAGAGACCCAAATTTTCAGGGATACGCACTGTATTGGTTTTTTTAACAACATCTAATGATGTTGGCCACGTAAAAGACAAATTCAACCGCCATCGCTATCAGAAGCTGCGCAATCATCACCCTCGACAGATTAAAAGCCAACGCCCAACGGCGATTCCTTAAGCGCAACGATCATGATCCACGACCAGACCCCCAGACTAAAGCCAGCACAAAAAACAGCTTTCAGACTGGAATATACCTGCCAACAGACCTCATTACGCCTTATAATCCTGCCACATTATATGACGAACGAAAGCCTAAGAATGCATTATGTTCAGACTGCCCGGAGAACCGCGGCATAAAAACCGTCGCCACCTTCCAGCGGGGTAAACCGCCGTTCCGCTTCAAGAGTCCAGCTCGGATGACGCGCCAAAAACGCCACAATCTGTGCAGCATTCTCGGCCTCAATCAACGAACAAGTGGTATAACCAATCGCACCTCCTGCTCGGACTAGGGTTGTAGCACGATCAAGAATCGCGGACTGCACCTCTGTCAGAAACTGTAACCGCACGGCATCCAGCGCCCATTTTCCCTGTGGGTCGCGTCGCCAGCTTCCCGATCCAGAGCAGGGCACATCGGTGAGTACAAAGTCATACAGTCCTGCGCTTTCGGGCGTTGAGATGATCTTGATCAAAACGCCCGCCCGTTTAGCCCGTGCTGGCAGATCCGACATGCGCCGCACATCAATGTCATAGGCGTGCAACACCATTTTTGCCCGTGCCGCCATCGCCAGCGTTTTACCGCCACCTCCGGCACAAAGATCCAGCACCCGCATCCCGTCACACAAAGGCAGCATCTCAACTACGGCCTGCGATGCAGCATCCTGCAACTCGACACGACCACTCGCATAAGCTTCACTTGCCTGAACCTTACGCGCCCCACCTGTAACGCATAACGCCGAAGCGGCGAGAGGGTGCGACTCGGACGTGATTCCTTCTTTCGCCAGCGCGGCTATGGCCGCAGCACGGCTTCCCCGTGCCAAATTAACTCGCAAGAAAACGGGCGCTCTTTGCCACATCGCCTGCATAACAGGAACAAACGCATCACCAAGGCTTTCCACCAAAATCGGACCAAGCCAGTCAGGGCAATCCAACATCTCGAGCCCCTGCGGTTCGCGCCCAAGGGCTTCAGACATCGCAGGCGCATAGGCCTCACCCGAGAACAGCGCCTCCTGCCCTGACGCCCGCGCCCAACCAAGCACCAGACCATATCCGGTATCCCCCCCGCCCAAGGCACCAAAAGACCGCCGACGCCGCAGTGCATCATAGACGATATCGCGCACCGCCGCCCTGTCACCGGATCCGGCATACCGACTGGCCCGCCCCCAATTCATCAGCGCCACCTCGGACGGCTGTCCACCAAGAATACGATCCAAAATGCCGATGGCAGCAGCGACCCGTGCAGCAGGAGTCATGTCTTCCGCTCCTCTAATATATTACTGCAATCAACCACGATAGTTGTTCCGTTTTCATAAGAAGCCCCTTCCGAGACTGCTCCTCAAACCGTTCCGACTCGTCTTCAGGCTCATCTGCATCAGACCAGATCATCCGCGCCCGCGCCACGACCCTGTCTTACTACTCATCGAGATCACTTCGAACCATTCCCGCCTACTTTATCACCAAACAGCCCCCACCACTGTTCCATCATAGGGGTAACACGACGAAAGCAAGACACAGCGGGCTATAATTCCAGCGACAGACAGACCGAAACACCATTGAGCTTCACCGCCATCATCCGTCGTTAAGCACGGTTTTGAAGCGAGAAAGCCGTGTCAGATGACGCGGCTTTCTGGTAGTAAAAGATCGGATCAACCCAACCGATAATTAGGACTTTCTCGCGTAATCTGTACGTCATGCACATGGGATTCTTTCAAGCCCGCGCCGGTAATACGGACAAACTGGCAGTTCTTGCGCATCTCAGCGACCGTAGCGCAACCTGTATAACCCATAGCAGCCCGCAAACCACCGACCATCTGGTGGATTACTGTCGCCACCGCCCCCTTGTAGGGCACCTGTCCTTCAATCCCTTCGGGCACCAGTTTATCGCTCGCGGCATCCCTCTGGAAATACCGATCCGCTGATCCCCGCGCCATCGCACCAAGGCTGCCCATGCCGCGATAAGCCTTGAAGGAGCGACCGTTCCACAAAATCATCTCGCCGGGGCTTTCGTCTGTTCCAGCAATAGCTGAGCCCACCATCGCGCAAGAAGCACCCGCCGCGATGACCTTAGCGAAATCACCAGAATATCTGATTCCGCCATCCGCAATAACAGGAATATCTCCTGCCGCCCGCGCCGAATCCATAATAGCGGTCAGTTGCGGCACACCAACGCCTGCCACACTACGAGTGGTGCAGATCGATCCCGGCCCGATGCCCACTTTTACCGCATCTGCCCCCGCACCCATCAACGCCTGCGTTGCCTCGCTCGTAGCCACGTTTCCGGCCATGACTTGCACGGTATTATACAGCTTCTTGATCTGCTCAACCGCCCGCGCCACACCTTCGGAATGGCCATGCGCGGTGTCGATAACCACCATATCTACTCCCGCCTCAATCAATGCCTGTGAGCGTTCGAAGCCCGCATCACCTACGCTAGAGGCCGCAGCAACCCGAAGCCGCCCCATCTCATCCTTGCAAGCATGCGGATTTAGCACAGCCTTTTCAGTGTCTTTCAATGTCAAAAGACCCGTCAGCACGCCCTTGCCATCAGTCACCAAAAGCTTTTCGATCCGCCGCGCCTTCATCAAACTAATCGCAGCATCACGGTCCACAGGTTCACGCAGCAGGGCAAGATTTTCCGAAGACATCATCACCGAAACCGGCGTCTTGTCATCGCTGGCAAAGCGCATGTCGCGATTGGTTACGATGCCCACCACACGACCTGCATCGTCAACCACTGGAAAACCGGTGATATTATAGCGCTCCATCAGCACTTTAGCATCTGCCAGAGTCTGGTCGGGCGTCAACGTGATTGGCGCATAGACCACACCGCTTTCAAAACGTTTTACCCGCCGTACTTCGTGGGCCTGCGCTTCGGTATCCAAATTACGGTGGATCACACCAATCCCACCTGCTTGAGCCATCGCAATTGCCATGCGCCCTTCAGTCACAGTATCCATCGCGCTCGAAAGGAGCGGAATGTTCATGCGAATCTCTTTTGTAACAAAAGTAGATGTATCGACTTCAGACGGCAGCACGGAACTCGCCGCCGGAACCAACAATACATCATCACAGGTCAAAGCCTCGCGAATCTCCATGGGTCGCCTCCGTGGAACTGATCGTTTGGCGGTTCCCCATTTCACGACCCGTTGCGCTACGCAAGCGGTAATCCCCACGCGCCGCGGGCGCACCTAACACTTGGGTGATAAAAAGAATATTTAAATCAAGATGAAAGCTGAGGTAGCGCAAACGTAAGCTACAAAAATATCCCAAAATTACAGAAAGAAGCTTCCATTTTACACCTTATCTGTGGGTCCTCTAGATGCAGACTTGGCGCAATCAAAAAAGAAATATCATGTTTGTCATCATGGCCATCTCCGATACCTTGGCCAATATCGCGGGCCTTACCATTGCCCGAATATGGGTCGTGTTGATCTAAGCTTTAACGCAAACGCCGGATCAGGCTTGACGTATCGTTACGGCCACCGCCGATCTGTTGCACCTCCTTATAAAACTGGTCCACCAACGCTGTAACAGGCAAGCTCGCCCCGATCTCATCCGCCATTTCTAGGCAAATCTTGAGGTCTTTGCGCATCCAATCAACGGCAAAGCCAAAATCAAAACTCCCCGCCAGCATACTCTTGTGACGATTAACCATCTGCCATGACCCTGCCGCACCATGACTAATCACCTCGATCACTGCCTCACCATCGAGCCCGGCCTTCTCTCCAAAGGCAAGCGCCTCGGCTAGACCCTGCATCAGTCCCGCGATACAAATCTGGTTCATCATCTTGGCGATCTGCCCTGCCCCGCTCTCGCCTAGCCGCTTGCAAATCCGCGCATAGGCCGCGATCACAGGCTCAACACGCGCATAATCGGCCTCACTGCCGCCGCACATCACGGAAAGGGCACCATTCTCAGCCCCTGCCTGTCCCCCCGAGACCGGCGCATCTACAAAGCCAATACCTGACTCCGCTGCAATCGCCGCGAGTTCTCGAGTAACTTGCACCGAAACCGTGGTATGGTCGACTAACAACGTACCCGAAGCCATGCCAGCAAAAACCCCATCCTTCCCGATGCAGACCGATCGCAGGTCGTCGTCGTTTCCGACACAAACTAGCACCAGTTCTGCTCCCCCTGCCGCCTCACGCGGTGTTTCCGCCATCCGCCCACCATAAGCGGCAACCCATACTTCGGATCGCACCAGAGTTCGATTATAAACCGTCACCTCATGCCCCTTGGTCACAAGATGCCGCGCCATCGGCCCACCCATTACGCCTAAACCCAAAAAAGCCAGTTTTGCCATGCCGCTCAACCTTTGCAGATACGTTGCCCTTTGGCCTGTTCTGGACTAGGAAACCATCGCACACCAGCCGTTAAGAACGCCCTTCTCAAAGAACTGACCCCAAATGTATCTCGTTTTCCGTTGGCTCATGCGCCTCCTAATTGGCCTGATAGTTCTGGGCATCTTCGTGCCGGTGATCGGTTACTATTTTCTCTCGCGCTCGCTACCCGACTATTCAGCTGATTATACGCTGCCCGGCCTAACAGCTCCGGTTGAAGTGGTCCGCAACAACAATAACGTCCCACATATCTTCGGAAAGACCGATTCCGATGTATTCTATGCATTGGGCTTTGCCCATGCGCAGGATCGACTCTGGCAGATGACCATGCTGCGCCGCACGGTGCAGGGGCGCCTGTCCGAAGTTTTTGGCCCCCGCACGCTGCGCATAGATGAATTGATCCGCCGCTTCGATCTTTACAGCCTCGCCCAGTCATCGCTTGAAGCGCAAGACGCTGCCACGAAAACGGCACTGGAAGCCTATTCCCGCGGCGTCAATGCATGGATCACGCAGATAAACAAAGATGCACTTGGCCGTGGCGCCCCAGAATTCTTTTTCTTCTCAAACGAAATCGAAACCTGGCAGCCTGCCGATTCGATAGCCTTGATCAAGCTGATGGCGCTGCAGCTCTCGGGACAACTGGAATCCGAAGTTCTTCGCGCCCGCTTATCGCTGATTCTACCTACACCGCGCATGAAAGACATTCTACCCGACGATCCAAGTCAGGGGATCATGGCACTCCCCGGTTACGCCAACCTCGTGCCTAGTGTGCGTCCTTCGACCGCAGCGCTGCGTATAGCCGAGCTTGGCCCGCTTTCGCCATTTTCAACCCGTGACATGGCGGGGGCGTCAAACGCATGGGCGGCGGCCCCCAACCGATCGGCGGCTGGCGGTTCACTGCTCGCCAACGACCCGCATCTTGCTTTTACGGCACCGACGCTATGGTATCTGGTACGGCTGCAATTACAATCTGGCGGCATAATTGGGGCCACCATCCCCGGCATTCCTGCAATCCTCGTAGGTCGATCAGATGTACTAGGCTGGGGTCTGACATCAAGTTATCTCGACGATGAAGACCTGTTCATCGAAGAAATAAATTCTGCAAACCCCGAAGAGTACAAAACTCAAATCGGTTGGAAACCCTTCCTAACACGCCAATCGATCATCAAGGTCAAGGATTCCCCTCCAGTCACCATCACCCTACGTTGGACCGACAACGGCCCCGTGCTGCCGGGCAGCCATTACAATCTCAACTCAATCACACCTGCGGGCCATGTCGTCTCCCTGTCATGGACTGGGCTTTCGGGAAGCGACACCACTATGACTTCGGTCATCCGGCTAATGCAATCAAAAACCGTCGATAAGGCAATTGAGGCCGGGCGACTTTTCATCGCGCCATCCCAAAACTTAATGCTAGCCGACCAGAAAGGTATCGCGCTGCAAGTCGTGGGGAGCATGCCCCGTCGCGATCCTGCCAACCAAAGCAAAGGCCGTATGCCACAACTAGGCTGGATCGCCGCCAACCGCTGGCAAGGCATGTTCTCCTATGAGGAAAACCCGCGTGAGGTGAACCCTCGCGCGGGCCTAATCGGCAACACCAACAACAAAACCGTGGACCGCCCATTTCCGCGGCATGTCAGCTACGACTGGGGCGACAATCAGCGTATCCAGCGCTGGCTGTCACTAATGAAAACGCGCGAAGTCCATACCCGTGAAAGCTTCATCGAGGCACAGCTCGACACCGTTTCATTCACCGCCCGCTCTCTACTGCCCCTGATCGGCGCAGATCTTTGGTTCACGGGCGAGGCTGCGGCAGAGGGCACACACGAACACCTACGTCAGCAAGCGCTTGAACTGCTGGCCGCCTGGAACGGTGAAATGAACGAACACCTACCTGAGCCATTGATCTATCAAGCATGGCTCAGCGCCTTGCAAGACAGGCTGATCCGCGATGACCTCGGCCCCTTGGCCGAAACCTTTACCCATGTAGAACCTCTGCTAATCGAACGTGTTTATCGAAACATCAACGGTGCAAGCATCTGGTGCGATGTGGTTCAATCGGCGCAAATCGAAAGCTGCACCGAGATCGCCCGGATGGCACTGGATGATGCACTGTTAAAGCTGAAGAAAACCTACGGCCTCAACCCAGAAAGCTGGCGCTGGGGCGATGCCCACCTTGCCGTGCAAAACCATCCTATTCTCGGTGAAATGCCAATCGTGCGCTATTTTGTAAACATTATCCAATCGACCAGCGGTGACGACAGCACCCTCATGCGCGGTGTGACAAAAGGCAAAGGCCCTAACCCGTTTCTCAATGTTCAGGGTGCAGGCTATCGCGGTGTCTATGACTTTGCCGATCCCGATTCATCGGTCTTCATCACCTCAACCGGTCAGTCCGGTCACCCGTTGTCGCGTTTTTATGACAATCTTGGCGAACTCTGGCGGCGCGGAGAATATGTACCAATGTCTCTCGATCCCGAACTTGCCCGTGCAGCCGCCGTGGGGATCACCCATCTGACGCCGACCCCATGATTTTTGCGTAGTAGCTAATCCCGCGCCATACGTCACTAGTCGCAACTTTAATATGAAGCGCTTGATAAAAACAGCAACTAATTGGCAGTAATGGCCACGAAGCGATAGATACCGTGATCCGCAACCTGTTCACCATCCACGACATATATAAAGTGGTTCGAGGCCGACCTACGCAACGTGCCCTCGCTAAAATGGCTTGCTCATATGAGCTTTGTCAAAATCGGAAAAGTGAGCCGCACAATACAATGCTCCAGCTCGGTCTAACTCCGCACTATTTCACGCCACATCGGCGCTGATCACCTTCATTGCTGCTTATCGTATCTCCACCAACGTTAACGCAATCAACGTGGTCACCGGCCCGACTAGACCTAGCAGGATACAAAATTTCTTATCCAAAGTCCCTTAGCCTCAGGCACGTCGCCATCAGCTTAGACATAGAAATACTTCCTACAGATAAATTTTTTATAGTTTAATGTATTACTAGGATAACGCGAGACCTTAGCTTACAATTCACGATAGCGTTTTTCCTGCCGTGCAGTCCAGCGCAGCTGTAAGGCGAATCCTGTCTCAGTAGCCTCTTCTGATACCACCACGCCCTCGGCATGCAGCCAAGCCCGCCGTCGCCCGTTACTGAACGGCACAACAAGAAGGCGCTCGGTCTTTTCCTCGTCAAAAACACCGGAAATCGCGTCAAGCAGATACGGTATTCCCTCGCCTGTCAGCGCCGAGATAGGAAAGACCTGCTCACGTATAGTCGCTTGCGCCGTCAACGCCTCACGCTGACTTGGATCAACAAGGTCGAGTTTATTCCAAGCCTCAAACTGTGGCGTCTCCGCACCTACACCCAACGATTGCAGAATATCGGCCACATCCTGCGCCTGCTCGCCGCTTTCTGGATGACTAATGTCACGCACATGCAATACCAGATCGGCCTCAAGCACCTCTTCCAGCGTAGCGCGAAAAGCGGCAACCAGCTGCGTCGGCAGATCAGAAATGAAACCCACCGTATCCGACACAATGATCTTGCGCCCCGAAGGCAACATCACCCCCCGCATCGTAGGATCAAGCGTGGCAAAAAGCATATCCTTAGCCAGCACATCCGCACCCGTCATACGATTGAACAACATCGATTTTCCCACGTTGGTATAACCGACCAACGCAACGATAGGAAAAGGGACCTTGCGCCGTGCGGCACGATGCAATTCTCGCGTACGCACGACCTTGTCCAACTGCCGCTTCAAGCGGATCACTTGATCATCGATGGCCCTGCGATCAGCCTCAATCTGCGTTTCGCCCGGGCCTCCGACAAAACCAAAACCGCCACGCTGTCGTTCAAGGTGGGTCCATGCCCGGACCAGACGCGTGCGCTGGTAGGACAGTGCTGCCAGTTCGACCTGTAACACGCCTTCCCGAGTTCGAGCTCTGTCGGCAAAAATTTCAAGGATCAAACCTGTTCGGTCCAGAAGCTTGACGCACCATTCCTTTTCCAAATTGCGCTGCTGTACAGGTGACACCTGCCCATCAACCAGCACCAACCCGACATCAAGCTCTTTAAACCGCGCTTTCAATTCGGCCACCTTACCCAAACCAAACAACATACCTGGTTGCGGTCGCGGCAGTCGAACGACTTCGGATCCCAGCACTTCCATATCAGGAAGTGCTGCGGCAAGGCTCACTGCCTCAGCCAGCCCCTGTTCAGGCAAGCGACACGAATAGTCATTACGAATATGAGGATGCAATACATAGGTACGCATTGCTTCAGCTGCAGTCGAAAGACCACGTTCTTGCCGACTCAGCGGAAGAAAATCGTCGTCGTCATCATCTTCAGGATCATAAAAAATCAGTCTTCGCCCTCATAGAGGTTAATCGGCTCTCCCGGCACGATGGTCGAAATCGCGTGCTTGTATACAAGTTGTGATTGCCCATCACGGCGCAAAAGCACACAAAAATTATCAAACCAAGTGATAACCCCCTGTAACTTTACACCGTTGATCAGAAATATAGTTACCGAAACCTTGACTTTACGAACATGGTTGAGAAACGCGTCCTGCAAATTCTGTTTGTCGCCGGCCATTTTTTATCTTTGCCTTTTTTCTTGGTATTGTCGCGTAATGATCGCACACGCCTGTTTCCTTCGGACAGGACGCCAGCCCAACGTGCAAAGTATGATACGGGTTTCACAGAGTTTCCAGCGTGAAAATCCCATTTTGCAATTCTTAAGGTAACTATGACTTCAGAGCCGCCAGAGATCGAGTTATTAAAACACCAAAATTACGAGAAAGTCGCCCTGCTGTCCAACCCACTTAACTAGACCAACAGTTTCACGGCTTGCGATAAAGAACCTCTATTCTTGCAAGTCCCAAGGCCAACTCACGAGCAACCGGCATGCCCACTGCACGATGGCCTACACGATCCCATATAAAACACCAACAGAAGATGCGCCCAATATAAGCCGTTGTCCGAGGTCGATATGACTTTCATGCTGTATGAGCAGGACCAAGGACAACCCGCGGACGCAATTAACGACACGATAGGCGATGGTGAACGCGTCCAAAATCTAAAGCAATCAAAGACATCGAATAACAAAAAGTAAGTCCCTAATATTTTCCTTGTCACAATGCAAAATCTGTCCACAATCTAATATGTCTTGAAACTAATTGCCGCGTCGATTAGCGCCTTTCTCAACAGTCTATCAAGATTAACAAGCTAGGCGCTCGGCCAAGAAAGGAACCTAAATGTTCTGTACAAAGCATCTACTTGCGACCGCCGCGACACTTGTCGTGATGACGAGCGCAACCCGCGCCGCCGATTCTGAGATGATAGTTTTCACTTGGGCGGGATGGGAATTGGACGGTGTTTTGACAGACTATGTAGCCAAGCATGGAGACAAGCCCACCTATTCTTTCTTTGCCGATGACAACGAAGCGTTCCAGAAAGTTTCCTCGGGGTTCAAGCCAGACGTAAGCAATCCCTGCGTCTCCGGGTTACCACGCTATAGAGAAGCTGGATTGATCGAACCTTGGGACGTGTCAAAAATCCCAGAATTTGCTAATATAAACCCGGCGCTTCTAGACTCCGAAGTGATCAAAGATAACAGCGGTGTATGGTTCGTGCCAACCGATTACGCCTATACTGCGATCGCCTACAACACCAAAGAGGTACCGAAGGCGGATGTTGCATCGCTTCAGGTGTTTGCTGACCCCAAATACGCCGGTCGAATCTCGCTCCCAGACAGCGCCGATGACGTCTGGGCACTAGCCTTCCTTGCAACCGGCGTAACCGACTGGTCGAACGTAACAGACGAACAGTTCACCGCAGCCGCCAATTGGCTGCGCAAGGTACATCCGAATGTGCATGTCTATTGGGCTGACCCGGCTGAAATGTTGCAGCTAATGGTGACAGGCGAGGTACTGGTAGCTTGGTCATGGAACGACGGTGTGGCGCTATTGCGAGCCGAGAACTTTCCTGTAGAGTTCAATCGCGCACCGAAGGAAGGCGCCACTACATGGTACTGTGGCTATGTTAACATGAAGGACGCACCCGGATCAGAAGATAAAACATATGACTTCATAAATTCGTTACTGTCGCGCAAATCGGCACGAGTCATAGTAGACAAACTAGGTTATGCCCATGCCAACAATGCCGCAATGGCCGACATTCCTGCGGATTTACGGAAAGCTGCCTTCGTCGATCCAGTGACTACCACGCTTCTAACTCAGACCCCGGTTACATCGAAATTTCGTGAGAAAATGATCCGGGAATTTGAGAACATTAAGGCAGGCTTCTAACGCCTTTCATATGCAAGGAATAAAAAGGGTGCCCCGCTGCGGGCACCCTTTTTATTTTAACCGCCCATTTACGGCGTGCGCACACCGCGCCTATATTCCGTCCGATCAGAAATAATCTCGACTATAACTAAAACCCATCTGTGGTGGATAGTTCAAACACAAGGGAAATCTCCAACGGCTTTGCCAAAACACTTGGTCGTTGCAGAGGTGAAACTACCAAAAGAGAATCGCAACACATTCAAAGAAAATAACTTTAGCTCAATGAGCTATTTCCACCATCAAATCATGATCAGAGTTGTTAACAACAACCGCGCTCCAGTGACGTCGGTTCTCTACGAACATCATTAAAAGATCATTGAACATAAACAAAAGCCAAGCAACGATTTTGGCTGTTTTTGGCCGCCTTGTGCAATCAAGGGCAGAAAAGATCGTTACTGACAGAAAAGACCATCAGTCCCAGAATTACCGTCAGCCCAACAAACATCATTACATGAAGCGCACGTGCCGTAGGTGGTTTACCTGCAACGGACTCATAGGCAAAGAACACCAGATGACCACCGTCGAGCACAGGAACGGGAAAGAGATTCATTAACCCGACCGCTGTGGATAGCATGGCAATAAACCAAATAAAGCTAGCCAGCCCCATGATTGCCGCCTGCCCCGAGATTTCAGCGATGCTGAGAGGGCCTTGCAGATTACAAGATGAGATCGCCCCCGTCAGCATATGCCAAAGACCGGAAACCGAGGTGCTAGCAATGAGCCAGCTTTGGTTCGTGCCGAGAGTGATCGATTCCCACGGACTGGGAGTGCGAGTTTTAGGTTCAAAAAACAGTCCTCCCGACACTCCGATCAGCCAACGTGTCTCGAACCCGCCTTCGGCGAGGGGCATATCCATACGACGCGGCTGCAATTTAGCCTCAAAGATAGTACCGTTGCGCCAGATCTGCAGAATAAGGGGCTGACCCTCAGACGCGCCAACCATCTGTCGCAGCTGGATAAAGGCAGTGATTGGGATGCCATTCACCGAAAGCACTACATCGCCTTTTTCAAGACCCGCATCACGTGCGACCGAGTCGCTCGCCACAGCATCGGCCAAGGGTGGCAGCGGATAAGGGCCGGTTACAGTCTTTTCGACCCCGTCGCGGAGGATCGTATAATTAACGCTGTCCGAAACCGGAAGCGCATCGGCAAGATTAATGAAAGACTGGAAATCGACGACCTGCTTACCGGAAATCCCCAGGATCGTGTCGCCTGGTTGCAAACTCTGCATCTGTTCTGGCAGAGGTTTCAGAGTTTTGATCACCGGAACTTCGGTGGCAATTCCCTTTACCAGAAAGAACCCTGAAAAGACCACGATGGAAAAGATAAAATTAAAAAAGGGGCCTGCGACCACGGTCAAGGATCTGGCCCAAAGCGGTGCGCCATGCATAGAGGCACGGCGCTGATCAGCAGTCATGTTTGAAAACCCGTCGATATCCCGACAAGAGGCGACGTTGCTATCTCCGAAGAATTTCACATAGCCACCCAAAGGTAGGGCCGCCAGTTGCCAGCGTGTTCCGTGCTTGTCGATACGCGACCAGATGACCGGACCGAAGCCAAGCGAAAACACTTCAGCATGGATTCCCGACCAGCGACCAACAATATAATGGCCATATTCATGGACAAAAACGATAATCGAAAGTGCTAATAAGAAGGCCGCAGCGGTAAAGCCGAAACTGCCAAAACTGGAAATAAGCGTCAAGATATCCAAAATCACTACCTATTCGTTATCTTGCCACTGGCCAGTTCGCCTGCCCGTTGCCTTGCAAGGTGGTCCATCTCTAGCACGTCTTCAAGGTTTGACGCGTCATTCCCAAGGTTTATCTCTGAGGAAAGATGGGAAAGAGTTTTCTCGACAAGACAGGCCATATCGAGAAAACCAATCCTTCCGGCCATGAAAAGGTCGAGCGCGATTTCCTTGGCGGCGTTAAAAGCGGCGCCCGAAAGGCCGCGGATCTGCATGACCTCGCGCGCAAGACGCAGGGCTGGAAATCTTTTTGAATCAGGCTCTTGAAAAGTCAGGCTGCCAAGCTGTACCAGATCAAGTCGCGCCACGGGAAGTGCTGCACGGTCAGGAAAGTTCAACGCAAATCCAATGGCATGACGCATATCAGGCGGACCGAGATGCGCCATCATGGCGCCATCACGAAAACCAACAAGCGCGTGAACGATACTTTGCGGATGAACCACAGCCTCAATCATGTCAGGATCAAAGCCGAAATATTCCCGAGTCTCAATTAGTTCGAGCGCTTTGTTAAACATGGACGCTGAATCAATACTTATACGATTTCCCATAGACCAGTTTGGGTGCACCTTGGCTTCAGCTACGGTCGCTACTTTCAGTCGTTCCAACGGCCAGTCACGGAAGGGGCCGCCCGAAGCTGTAATGATGACGCGCTCGACAGTGGCAGTGTCCTCTCCCATCAGGGCTTGGAATACAGCGGAATGTTCACTGTCGACTGGTAAGATTGTGGCACTGTGAACTTTGGCGGAGGCCAGCAGCAAAGAGCCTGCGGTGACAAGACCTTCCTTGTTTGCCAGCGCTAATGTGCGCCCGTGGCGCAGAGCACGCAGACTCGGTACCAGACCTGCAGCCCCTACGATGGCCGACATAGTCCAGTCTGCGGGGCGATCGGCTGCCTCGGCTATAGCGTCGGGGCCTGCAGCGGCTTCGATCCCGCTACCCACGAGTGCCGCGCGCAGGTCGAACAGACGACCAGGGTCAGCGGTGACGGCAATTTCGGCGCGTAGGGTACGGGCCATTTCGGCAAGGCGTGTGATATTGCCGCAACCGGTCAGCGCCACAGTGCGAAAAACATCGGCGCCCCCTGCCCTGACTATCAGGTCGAAAGTGCTTTCACCAATCGAGCCTGTGGCACCAAAGATGGAAATAGAACGCATCATTTTAGTGTATAGGAAGAGGCAGGATTAGACCGATGAGCATAAGCGCCACAATCGCCCCAATCAGTGCGTCAAATCGATCAAGCAGCCCACCGTGTCCTGGAATCAAGGCCGAGCTATCCTTAATACCTGCCCGCCGTTTCAGCCAACTTTCAAAGATGTCGCCAAGTTGTCCAGCAAAGGAGATAACCGGCGAAAGAAACATCAGCCCGATATTACCATAGCCGCCGAGGCAAAACAAAAAACCTAGAACAAACGAGCCTATCCAACCCGCGACGGTGCCTGACCATGTCTTCTTAGGGCTGACTGCAGGCCAAAATTTCGGTCCACCAAAGATGCGACCTATGAAATAGCCCAAAACATCAGACAACACGACAATCGAAGTCAACCAGAGGATCGTGCTTTGACCATTAATGAAGCGCAATTCGATCAGGCCGTAACCCGCAATCATGATGGCGGCGGCATAGGCTGCGGTGATGCGTCGATCACGGCACGGAATAAAGACGAACGTCAATGAGGGAATCAGGAGCACTACTGTCGCCAAAACGCCGTGCAGCGGAAGTGATACAAACAAAGAGCCTGCCCCCAACGTCGCCATCGCCAACGAGATGACACGGCAGTTGAGGACGGTGATACGAGAAAGCTCCCAGATCATCCCGCCGGTCAAGAGAATGACAAGCGCAGCAAAGGACCATCCCCCCAGCCAAATTTCAGTAGCCCCCACCGCAACCATAACAATGGCAGATAACACACGCGGGCGCAGATCGGACCAACGGTTCAGATCGGGCCTAATCATGTCTGTGTCACTCCGCCAAAACGGCGTTCACGACTACCGAAGCGGGCGACGATGTCAGCCAATTCTTTGGCAGTGAAATCGGGCCAGAGTGTCGGGGTAAATTCGTA
>JADZAO010000043.1 GCA_020852535.1 Paracoccaceae bacterium
AGGGTTTGATCACATAGTCATCCGCGCCGGTTTCTAGTCCTCGCACGCGGTCCACTTCTTCAGTCCGCGCCGACAGGATGATGATTGGGATATTTCGCGTCTCGGGCTTCATCTTCAGTCGTCGGCACACCTCGATTCCTGAAACCTTCGGCATCATCCAGTCGAGTATGATTATATCCGGCGGGTCTTCTTTGACTAGCAGCAGCGCATCCTCGCCATTGTCAGTCTGCGTTACGTTAAAGCCCTCGGCCTCAAGGTTATAGACTAGTACCTCGCGTTGCGCCGCTTCATCCTCAACTAGCAGCACACGCGGATGCTGCTGTGCTGCGCTTGAAGGCGTTCGCATCAGTTCTGCGTCTCCATGCCTTGCATAAACTCGGCTTTGGGGCGTTCCTCGCCGGGCATGGCACCTGTCACCAGATAGATTACCTGCTCGGCGATGCTGGTGGCATGATCCCCTACACGTTCAATGTTCTTGGCTATGAAATGTAGGTGCATTGCCGCCGTGATGTTGCTTGGGTCTTCCATCATGTGGGTCAGCAACTCACGAAATAGCGCGTTATACATCTGGTCTATATCTTGGTCGCGGTTGCGGATATCTTCGGCCACTGCCGCATCACGAGCGATATAGGCGTCCAGCGCATCCTTTAGTAGCATAACAACTGCCCGCGCCATTCGCTTGACCGATCCGGTCGAAGCGCCCAAGGGTGACATTTGTGATAGGACCGCTGTCCGCTTGGCAAGATTTTTGGCGTAATCCCCGGCCCGTTCTAGTGCCGCTGCAATCCGCATTACCGTTAATACGGTGCGCAGGTCGCCTGCCGCAGGGGACCGCAGCGCGATTAGACGCGCACATTCGGTCTGGATTTCTTGCTCCAGAGCGTCGATGGCCTTGTCGCCTGCCCGTACCTGCTGGGCTAGTTCCTCGTCGCGGTTATCTAAGGCATCTGCAGCATCCAAAAGCGCGGCTTCTACCAGCCCGCCCATTCGCATTACATGCGTTTGCACCGCTTCTAGATCCCGGTCGAAGGCCGAAAGAATATGAGTATTTTCCATTGTTTGCTCCTTCAGCCGATCCGGCCGGTAATATAGGATTCCGTCCGTGGGTCGTTCGGCGCTGTAAAGATCGTACCCGTCTCGCCATATTCGACAAGACTGCCAAGGTGAAAAAATGCCGTTCGTTGGCTGACGCGTGCCGCTTGCTGCATTGAGTGCGTCACGATCACCACGGAAAACTGCGAGCGTAGTTCGTCGATTAATTCCTCGACCTGTGCAGTGGCGATGGGGTCCAAGGCCGAACATGGCTCGTCCATTAGCAATACCTCGGGCGAGGTTGCCACAGCTCGCGCAATGCACAACCGCTGCTGCTGTCCTCCTGACAATCCCGTTCCGGGCGCGGCCAGACGATCTTTGACCTCGTTCCAGAGCGCTGCCTTGCGCAGAGAGCTTTCGACCACCTCGTCTAACTCTGCCTTGTTTCGTGTCAGACCGTGAATCTTTGGGCCGTAAGCTACGTTGTCATAGATTGATTTTGGAAATGGGTTTGGCTTTTGAAACACCATTCCCACCTTGGCTCGCAGCTGTACGGGGTCCACGCGGGAATCATAAATGTTTCGCCCGTCCATTTCGATCAGCCCCTCGACCCGCGCCGAGGCGACTGTGTCGTTCATCCGGTTCAGGCAGCGCAGGAAAGTCGACTTGCCACAGCCCGAAGGTCCGATGAAAGCCGTTACTGTTTTGTCGAGAATATCAACATCGACATTCTTTAGCGCATGGTTGGTCCCGTAATAGACCTGTACCCGGCGTGCAGACATCTTGGCCCTTTCGTCCACGCTATTTCTCCGTCAATCGTATGTCATTCATAAAAGCCCCCTTACCAGTGTCGCTCAAAACGGCGGCGCAGGATGATCGCTACGGAATTCATCGTCAAAAGGAACAATAAAAGCACGATGATTGCACCTGATGCGCGTTCGGCAAAGGCAGGATCGGACCGTTGTGTCCAGTTATACACCTGTACTGGCAGCGCTGAAGCTGGATCGAAGAACCCGTTTGGTGGTGAAGACGGATAATCCTTCACGAAAGCCACCATCCCGATCAATAGCAAAGGTGCACTTTCGCCGAGTGCCCGCGCTAGACCAAGGATTGTACCGGTCAAAATTCCTGGCATTGCAAGTGGCAAGACGTGATGAAAGATCGCCTGCATCTTAGATGCTCCTACTCCCAGCGCTGCATCACGGATGCTCGGCGGTACAGCTTTCAGACTTGCCCGTGTGGCGATTATGATCGTGGGCAAGGTCATTAGCGTCAGTACCAGTCCTCCCAAAATGGGCGCCGATTGCGGCAGTCCAAGGAAGTTGACGAATAGCGCCAGTGCAAGGATGCCAAAGACAATTGAGGGCACGGCGGCAAGGTTGGCGATATTGATCTCGATAAAGTCGGTCCAGATGTTTTTTGGCGCCATCTCTTCCAGATAGATTGACGCTGCTACCCCGATGGGTAGGGAAAGCACCAGTACGATCATCATCATGTAAGCAGACCCGAGGATCGCAACTCCAAGCCCCGCGCTTTCGGGTCGTAATTCGGACGCGTCGGGATTGGTGAGGAAGGCCCAGTTGAACTTCGTGCGTATTACCCCTGCATCGGCCATTCGTTGCGCTAGCCGCAATTGCTCGGGGCTGATGTTGCTGTCGCGCTCGGCACTTTCTAGCGTGACGCGACCTTTGAAGTAGCCGTCCACCCGCCCGTTCGTCATCGCGTTGAAGGTGAGTGTCGTGCCGATAAGATCAGGGTTCGCCAGTACCATATCGCGTAGGTCGGCGGCGGCTTTCTTTGATAATAACCCCATCAATTTATTGGGTTTTATTTTTTCGGTATCGACGCCACGGTCCTCCAGCATTTTTTGGAACGATGCTTGTATTAGTTTGCCATAACCGACGGTTGTAACCTTGGCCATCAGCGCAGGATCGCGCTTGCCTGAAACGTCGAGCTTTGTCTCGTCCAGCGGGATTGCCATTTCGATATGCGTTTGGCGAAAAGCAGATAGCCCGTTGTCCAGTACCGATCCTAGCAGGAACACCAGCGCTAGAATCCCTACGCTCACCGCCGCTATACCCGTTAACCGAAACCACCGCTCCGAAGCATTCCGTGCCTTGGTCCGGGCATCCGGGACCAGCAACGAGGCCTTGCGCGACCTGAATGTTGCTTTGGTCATTCGTACTGCTCCCGGTATTTTCGCACTATATAAAGTGCCAGAATGTTTAGTCCTAGTGTAAATACAAACAGTGTCAGTCCCAACGCAAAGGCGACCAAGGTCTCAGGGCTGGAGAATTCGGTATCACCGGTCAACTGGCTTACGATTTTCACCGTAACCGTTGTCATTGCCTCGAAGGGATTCAGGCTCAGCTTTGCCGCCGCTCCTGCGCCTAGAACCACGATCATTGTCTCACCGATGGCACGACTTGCGGCCATCAAGATGGCTCCCACTATCCCGGGTAGGGCGGCAGGAAATACCACCTGCTTCACTGTTTCCGATTGTGTAGCTCCGAGCCCGTAAGATCCGTCTCGTAGTGCTCGTGGGACGGCGTTGATGATGTCGTCTGATAGTGACGAGACGTAGGGGATTAGCATGATCCCCATCACCACACCCGCTGTCATTACACTAGACAACGACTCACCCAACCCCAGCGGTTTGGCAAACCAGTCGCGCAAAAAAGGTCCTACCGTCATTAGCGCGAACAGCCCGTAGACAATTGACGGAATACCGGCGAGCACCTCCAGCACGGGTTTTGTGACACTTCGCACTCGACCGCTAGCATATTCCGAAAGATAGATTGCTGCCATCAGCCCTACGGGTACCGCCACGACTAGTGCGATGAAGGAAACGTAAAGCGTGCCCCAAAGGAGTGGCCAGATGCCCAAATCAGATCCGCCGCCGAACTTCGGCGCCCATGTCAGCGAAAAGAAGAAGTTTTTTGCCGGATAAAGTTGGAAGAAATACCAGCTTTCGAAGACAAGGCTCAGGATGATCCCTAGCGTGGTCAGCACTGCTACCGAAGACGCTCCGATGAGCAATACACGTACAAAGGCCTCAACTACGTTCCGAGCGCGGAAGGTTGACTTTACCTGCATCAGGGCAAACAGAAAGCCCGCCACGGCCAGACCCAACGTCGAAACCGCGAGCCAGTTGTTCCCTGTCGCTACTTTGGTTCGGTAAGCTGCTGCTGCTTTGGCTACATGCGGGTTAATATCGGCGGCTAACGCTATCCTCGCATCGGCCAACCGCGTCTTTAGCGCCGCTGGATTGTTTATCAGCTTTGTGATTTCGGCTTCGTCCGCGCCTCGTGCCACTAGTACATCGACACCTTTGGCAATTCGCAATACGTCTGACATGACCAGTTCGCGTGTTGATCCTGTGTCGATATCCTCGGGCAGGATCATATCTGTCACATGGCTCTCGATCAGCACTGGCTGCACCAGCAGCCAGATTATCATCAGAAGAGAGGCCGGAATACCGGTAAAAAGTGCAACCCCCGCCCCGCAATATGAGGGCAGAGAATGAAGATTGCGTATATCTCCCTTGACTGAAGCCAGTGCTTTCTGTCGTCCCAGTATGAAGCTAAGGGCGCTAAGTCCGAGCAAAACAAGAGATAAAAGACCCACCGTCATGTCACGTCCTGTAAAATGGGCTAAAGAGCGGCACAATACTGCTCCTTGAAGTTGGTTTTATTCCGGCGGCCTTATGATCGTCTCTTTGGCCACTGCCGCCTGAGTTGCAGCTAGTTCTGGATCGGGCACTAGACCGTATTGGGTTAACTCGCCTTCGGGTCCGACCATATCGTCTGATAAGAAAAACTCGACATATTCCTTCAAGCCAGGAATAACGCCGATATGCTGTTTCTTGACGTAAAAGTAGAGCGGACGCGACACGGGGTAATCTCCGCTCGAAATCGTCTCGACCGAAGGCACCACCCCTGACATCGTCGCCACTTTTAGCCTGTCGGTATTGTTTTCGTAAAAGGACAAGCCGAACACACCCATCGCGGTCGGGTTGCCTCCCATGCGGGCCAGTGTCTCTGTGTAGTCGCCGTCGATATCGACAGAAGTGCCATCGGTGCGGGTTTCAAAACAAGCAGTCTCGGCATCTTTTCTTTTAGTCTCGGCATCAGCGCTAGCCGAAGCGGCCAGATGCAGGTCGTAGGCGCCCGTTTTTTTGCAGCCTTCTAGCATTATTTTGATATTGAATACTTCGCGCGTGCTATGCTTGGTGCCGGGGATGAAGATGAGGACCGGCTGGTCGGGTAGCGCCTCGTTTACTTCTTTCCACGATTTTAGCGTGTTGTCGGTCAGTTCTCCGTCCTTGGCGATCTCGGTCGAAACAGCAAGGAATATATCCTTTGGCGTCAGTGCATAATCGACATTATCTACGGCAGTTGCAAAGACGATTCCATCATAGCCGATCTGTACTTCCATGATCTCGGTTACACCGTTTTTTCTGCACTCGTCGATCTCTGATTGCTTGATCCTGCTTGACGAATTAGCGATGTCGATGGTGGTCTCGCCCAAGCCTTCACACAGTTTTTTGCGGCCCGCACCCGACCCACCACCTTCAACGACTGGCGTCGGGAAATCGAAGTTCTCGCTAAAGGATTCGGCAACGATGGTCGAATAGGGTAATACGGTTGAAGACCCC
>JADZAO010000044.1 GCA_020852535.1 Paracoccaceae bacterium
GAGATTGGCAATTTACCAACCATCCTCATCCCTCGACCAAACGTTCAACTTGAGGCCGGTCACATAGCGGCTCGACCGATCGCGCGAAGCCCCGAACCCGAGGTTCGTCAAGCGATCTCGCAGCGATTTTTGAGTGACGGTCTGCTTGATCCCATTTCGGTTCGCCCATTCCTTGTATTCCCGAAACAGATCTCCTGCTTGAACCATCGCGCCGATCTCGCGAGTGCAGCATTCATCAACAAACATGGCGACTTGATCCGCCTCCAGGCGCCATTTCAGCTTTGCGGCTTCGCTTGACGGAGGCTTCGTAAACCCATGGATTGTTGCGCGGCGATATGCGGACAGCGCCATATTAAGAATGCCTGGCAGTTCCGACTTTAACGTATCCTTCAAATGCGCGTCTTTATCAGCGTCGGTGAACACCCGGTTAAAACTAAAGATCATCGCGCGACGAAACAGAGCGTCCGAGAAATCACGTGTGTGCGGCATGTGGTTTGTTCCAAACCAGCAGGTTGCGAACGGGTGCATGTCAAACGGATCTTGGAACTTATGCTCAACCGTGGACTTCTCGCCCGAGACTATCCCCTTTAATTCCGCATCTGCGATCACTTCACCTTGCTTTATCTCGGTGACGATATTGGCAAGCTTTTGATCAAGATGCGCCCGCTGGAATGACCGATCGAAGTTTGAGGGCTGGACCCCTGCCACATTATCTGATCCGCACAGAGCTTCTATGATCGCTAGCACCACCGACTTTCCGTTTCCACCAACGCCTATCATCAGGGCGAAGAGTTCGTGACGGGCATGGCTCATCAGCGTGTAGCCAATCATTTCCATCAGCGCCGCGCGCTTTTCCACCCGATCCTCGTCGTCGCGAAACACCTCATCCAAAAACCTATCAAAACGATCGGCACGGGCCGCGGGATCGAACGCCACTGGGATTTGCGTAGTACGGTAATGCTCGCGAGCGTGTGGTTCCAACCGCCAACCATCTTTGTGCGGTACGATCTGCCCATTCATAGCGTTGATCGTCTCGACGTGGCCAAGATTAAAGCGATGTTCTGGCCTAAAAATTTCGGTCTTAAGAACTTCGGTAACGCCATTAACTAGGGTGGAGTTAACCGGCAAGCCTTCGGTCTCGATCCTACGCTGTACCCGTTGTTTTACGAACCGATCATCTCGTTGTTTCCAGACACCACAATCCGACCACATCCAGACAAATGGCCCGGTACAGATGATGTTCTCGATCCCGATACTCTCGATTGACCAACGCGCAAGTTCGAGATGATCAACCCCACGTTTTTCATCATCGGCCTCACGCATCTGTTTTTTAAGCGTCGTTATTCCAATCCCCGTCGCTTGTTTTAGCGACCGCAGGATCGCATCTTGCCGGATTGCGGGCAGATCGCGCGCCTCAATCAGTACCCGTTCTAGGCCCTCGATATCATCGGGCAGCAGGGCACGGGCTATCGCGAGGAGGTCATCGAACGATTGCACGGAGGTTTGAAGATTACGCGAGGGATCAGATTGCAGCACAGATGGTGGCGTGAGAGGCGGCGTCTGATGATCACCCCAAGGACGAGCCGTCGAGCGCATAAACGCCTCAATATCGGGCTTTGACCAGCCATCACGCACCGCGTCTGCAACATCGAACCCCTTAGGGAGCGGTTTTCCGGCCTGCCAATCTTCCAACCGGTAGATCACACTGCCACCTCCAAGCGCATGACCTTCAGCGTGCAACCGATCGCGACCAACTTTCCGGCGATCTTCTCTGCCGTACTGAGGCCGGGCTTATCTGCATCCGGCCAGATTACCACCGACCGGCCAGCGAGGGGCGACCAGTCCGTATGTTCCACTCCGAAAGTGCCACCTGCCCAAGCGACAGCCTGCCGCCCCGTGGCGCGCAGCATCGCATCGGCGCATTTTTCACCTTCGACAACGACGACCTGCCCATCACGAAGGCGATCTGCCCCGCCGCCAATGTAGAGTGGCCGAGGCCGGGGGAACGGGAACCGCGACCAACATTCTTCGCCGGAGGGCAGGCGCACCCAGCAAACCATCGGGGTCTCTTTACCGCCATCTGATAAATCGTTCCGCAGGACGTAACCTAGGCCAACACCTGGGGCCATCCAGTAAGGGAAAACCATCGACGGAGTTGCCCTGCCCCATGCTAGCTTAGGATCGTCGGCCCGTTTGGGGTTATAAAGCCGCAGCACACTGCCAACCGCGATGCCACGCGTCGGGCGCAACAATTCGATCCCGGCATAGCGATCACGGGCCTCAACCTGCCGCGGCGCGACATTCGGCCCCGCGCACCCGCCTCCCAAGATTGACACTGCCTCGCGCGTATCGACCCCCTTCAACAACTTAACAAAATCGACGACATCACCACGTTCGTTACAGCCAAAACAATGAAACCGCTCAATCCCGTCCTTACCTCGAAACACAGTAAAGGACGGAGTATTTTCTTGGTGAAAAGGGCAGCAGCCTTCCCACTCGTCCCCATTTTTTTGAAGCGCCACCCCGTTGTTCATTGCCAAATCAGGCAACGAAACCTCGCGGCGAAGCCGTTCGATATCCGGCATCTTATTCCCCGATCAAATGTTGCGCTTATCACAACACTATAGAAACTGATTTGACAAGACAAAAACTAAGCCATTTCTGGCAAAGGGTAGTTAAAATAATCAGAGAAGTGGTACTTGTCCCTTACCGAATAGTTGAGTTTTTAGCAACAATTTGCGTGCAAAGAATGCGATCAAGGTCGGCATCCGTGCGCGCGATCCCAGCCAGCCCACCGGCACCGGCCACGATATCGGCCCAATTTTCTTGCCCGGCCTGAAGGCGACCGCGCTTAGTCTTCGTCTCGACCGAGGTAAACACGGCGACGGTCTGGCCCACCATTTCTGGCGTGATCTCAACCGGTTTCCATCCGATCAGGTCGGCCGATCCAGGCACGAGACCTGCATGAAAAGGGCGCGGATTACGGATTGTAATCGACCCATCGGGGTTGCACCTGACATCATTACCGGTCCAGCCGGTGCCGACGTTGTTTCGAAACAGCCTTGCCCCGAGATCTGTCGCGCGCTTCATACAGCGCCGCATGAAATCGCCCTCAGACATTATCGGCCTCACCAAATAGCCAATCTGCATTGATTAACGCCCGGTAGTCCTTGGAATGCAGCGCTGGAATATGCCGCTGAACTTCATCCCGTTTTGCGCGATCTTTTAGGACCGTGACCGCATAAAAATCACGCGTCAGCTCAGGGAAGGATTTTTGCATCAACATCAGAACGGGATTTCATCATCTAGATCGGGGCGGTCGTCTCCGTCGCCACGATTACCATCCAGCATGACAAGCGTCCCATTATAGGGGCGCAAGACGATTTCGGTCGAATATCGATCAGCGCCTGATTGGTCTTGCCATTTCCGGGTTTCTAATTGGCCCTCTATATAGGCCTTCGATCCCTTACGCAGGTATTTCTCCGCGATATCAACGAGACCCTCAGGATGAATTGTCACCGAATGCCATTGCGTTCGTTCTTTGCGTTCACCTGTCTGTTTGTCCCTCCAGATTTCAGAGGTGGCGATCCGCAGGTTGCAGATCTTGCCGCCGTTTTGGAATGACCGCACCTCTGGATCGTGACCCAGATTGCCGACGATAATGACCTTATTTACCGATGCCACTTCAATCCTGCCCTTTCATAATCAGCCTATAACCTTGCCCATATCCAACGTTCACGATATCCACCCCTGTTCCTTCTAGGTTTTCACGAAGGCGGAACAACCGCTGTTTGAACGCCGAATACATCTGTGTGTTTGAGGGCCCGCCATCTGGGTCATCGGCATACATCGCATCGAACACTCTCTGGGTCGGAACTGGCCAGCCCTTCGCCTTCCAGACCACTTCTAGAATTACGGCTTGAGCTGGGGGGATCAGCTTCGCTTTTAAGATCATCTCCAGCGACGGCACTTCCACCGCGCGCCCGCAGCACGGACAAGACACTGCTCGGTATTCCATTCCCATCAGCCCGCCATCCTTTGTTGTTGTTTTGCCTGTCTTGCCGTGAACACATGCGCCGCCCACTTCTCAGGCGACTTGTAGCCCCGCGCTGTTGCCAGCTTGATCAGATCGTCCAGAGAGCGCGCCTGCTTTTGTTCTTCAAGGCGTTGTTTTCGTATTGTTTCGATGTCGATTTCTTGCAGGTCACCCTCAATTTCCTCGATCTTGCGGTGTTTGGCTGTGTAGACATGCCCGCATTCGGGGCAGACGGGGCGCGGTTCATAAGCGGCAAAGCAGACTTGGCAGGTCCGCACCCTCTCCTCGTTCTCGTTACGCGCGCGCTTTTCCTTTAGTCGACCATCGAGAGACCATTCTCGTTCATCATCCGGCAAGCCAAGACGGGCGAACCCACCGACCAGATCAAGCAAGACGTGCGGTTTGATATCCCGCCGCAGGCCACGCCCGTGCTTTTGAAGGTGCAGCGCTAGGGATTGCGTCGGGGCATAGTCTAAGACGCATTCGATCACGACATCGCGCCCGACCTGGGCTGAGAGATCGAAGCCTTCGGTAAAGAGACGCACGTTCACCAGCACGTCGATCTCGCGATCTGCGAACGCACGAAAGGCCCGCACCCGATCAGCCTTGTCAGTACTGCTGTCAAGCGAGACGGCGTTGATCCCATTTGCGCGGAACTCCGCAGCCAGTTGATCAGACCGCGCTATCGAGGGTGCGAATGCGATCGTGCGCAAGCCGCAGGCAAGCTTACGCCAGTGTTTTACCGCACCGGCCAGTACTCCCTTGCCCGCCATAATTTCATCAACTTCGGAGTGCACATAATCGCCGCTGCGGATATGAACGCCCGACAGATCAACCCCGGCAGGGGCGAAGGCACGATACTTCGACAAAAACCCGTTCTCGATCAGCCACCGGGTTGAGGGTCCGAGAACCATTGTATCCCAGACCGTGCCCAATGGTTTACCATCTAGGCGTTCGGGCGATCCTGTCATCCCGATGATCTTGGTACCAGCCGCTCGATAATGCTCAATTGTCTTGGACCAACCTGCCGAGGCCGAGAGGTGCGCCTCATCAACAAACAGATAATCGGTGGGATGTTTACCTAGACGGTTTTGAAGCGAGGGGATCGAAGCGATATTGACCTTTAGATAGGGGTTGTGATGATAACCTGCCGCGATGTGCGAATGATGGATGCCAAACTCGGTTAAGGTGTTTGAGGTCTGCTTGATCAGGGCTTCGCGATGGACTGCGAAGATCACCCGCTTTTTTGCATCCAAGATCAACTTGATCAGCGCCGAGGACAGCACAGTTTTTCCAAAACCCGTTGGAGCAAACAGCAAAACTGCTTGATGTGATCGCAACGCGACCCGAAGGTCGGTGCGAATTTCTTCTTGATCAGGGCGCAAGGTGATCATTTCCGTCCCATCACCATCTGCCTGATGCGGTCTTCAAACGGTGCAATTCGTTCCAGCCGCAGCCGCAGAACCTCCAGTGCCTCGACATCCTCACGCTTCAAGGTCAGCATGGTCTCGCCCGCGATCGACCCGTCGCGCATCTTGCAGCGCCTGCGCAGCCAATAGATAAAATCGGCCTGTTCCTGAATTGAAGGTGCTGTCATTACGACACCAATGATGCGCAAATCGCAACAGTATGAGCATGAATACGCGATCCGATCCAGCGCATAACCGGCACCGCCATCGAATTGCCCAAAGCTTTGTAGCGCGGCCCGTCGGCAGCTGGCTTACCGCGGACTGGGACCAGCGTGTGATCATCAGGGAAGCCCTGAAGGCGTTCGCACTCGCGTGGGGTCAGGCGACGAACGGCTAGGTTTGCAAGAACGGCGTTTTCTTGTCCGTCGTTCCTGCCGACTGGGAACCCGCAATTGACTTGCGTGATTGGGTCTTGCGTCCCGTGGACTGTCAACACATGCGGTTTGTCATCTCTTTTGGTTGAGGCATTCAAGGCTGTCGCCATCTCGCCACCCGGTTTTGCATTTGCGCCCTCGTCCTGCGCGCGCAGGGCGATGGTTCGGGCTTGCAAGACCAGATCGGCTGCGCTTTTATAATCGCGGGCGGAGACGGTCGATGCGACGGGCTGGGTTCCGTATTCCCCGGATGACTGACGATCGAAGGTCAGTATTCTCTCTGAACCACTTTGAGTAGTGCTTTCTCCAACATTTCTGGTAGCGCTTTGCCTCGTTTTTCCGCGCGGCGCAGTATCCCTGCGCAAGCCGTCGAACTCAAATAGAACTGTTGTGGGATCGCACCTTTTTCTAGCACTTGCGACAACGAACACACGACGGCGTCGTTGGGCCACTCCGAAATATTGGGCATCAAGGATCCGCCACGCGACTGTTCGCGCGGTTCCAAACACACAACCAGCGTTTGACCATCGTGGCCCTGCTGGGAGCAGCGGCTGATCTTGACCGGCAAGTCCAGCAAGGAAACATCCGAAGGCATTGTCTTTTGTGGAGAGGACCCCGGGAACATTTTCCCAGACGGCAATTGCTTGATCCAATCCATCTGCCTTGCGTCGGCGATCGATTTCATTGAGCAGCTCCACATAGGCAAGGGTTAGCGCCCCTCGTTCATCTTCCAAAGAGCCGCGTTTTCCCGCGACAGAGAACGCCTGACACGGGGTTCCGCCAACTAGGATATCGGGGGCTTTGATTTCGCCGCGCGCCACCATTTTAGGCAGCTTTAGCATGTTTCCGTGGTTTGTTACTTTGGGCCAACGATGGGCCAGCACTGCCGAGGGAAAGGCTTCAACTTCGGCGAACCATGCGGCCTGCCAATTCATTGATTCCCATGCGACCGAAGCGGCTTCGATACCAGAGCAGACGGACCCGAATTGCATCAATGCACCGGTGTCAGATCGGAGGCGTAGATTTCGATCCCTTTCATCTTTGCGGCTTCAAGGATTAGTTCTTGGTCGCGGCCTGAGATTAGGCCTTTTTCGTCTTTTAGCGCGCGAGATATTTTTGAGCGATGACGACCCAGCAGTGTCGCCAGTGCTGCCGCTGTCATCCCGAATTTCTTGTGGACCTTTTGCCACGGCGTCATTTTGCATTCCCCGTTATGATGCATTAATCACAACATAACGTGAGATTATCACAACGTCAACAACACTATAGATCGGGGTGACGAATCACCTCTAATGTGATGCACCATACGTATCCACCAACTTGGAGTTAACTCATGCAACTGAAAACATTACTATTTTTTTAACCTTTGCCACTGCGTTGTGACTTGGGCAAAGTTGCGTTATTTGCAACATTGGGGGGACCGTATCGCATCCCGGCATCTTGCCTACGGCGATCAATACCCCATATGCGAGGAGCGCGACATGGAGAACGCCGTCGTCGATAAGAAATGGTTCTTTGAACAGCTCTCTGAGAAGAAGCAATCTTTAAGAAAGCTAGCAAAGCACATGGACCTCGACCCGTCAGCGGTTTCAAGGATGCTGTCTGGACAGAGAAAGATGCAGATGGAAGAAGCTGGAGCGATCGCGAGTTTTCTAAGGGCGCCGGTTTCGGAGGTTCTTCGACACGCTGGTGTCGCTCTTGACATCCAAGGGCAGCCTAGTCGCGTTCTTCTTGCAGCGACGATCACCCAAACTGGGGCGATTGATCGACTGCCCGAACCCAGACCCCTGCCCCCGAACTTGATCGAGAGGGCGCAACAAGCAATTGATCCACGTGGCAACACTCGAATTATTGCCGCCCAGGTCCGCGCGCCGAACGGTCCGCTTGCAATGTGGGACGATGCGGTTGTGTTGTTTGGGTATACTGAGACCGTTGAGCCAGGAGCGATTGGTGTTCTATCGGTTTGCCGGTTGATGAGCGGGGAACAGATTCTTGCTAAGATCGAGCGTGCACGCAAGACTGGCGAGGCTCGGATTATTGGTCTTGATCACGAGCCGCGCGAGGTGATGCTAGACACGGCCACACCTGTTCTCGCGGTTATTCCTTAATATCTTTGTCGCAACCGCTGGATTCCAGCGGATTGCGCGCGGCCCTAGCGTTGCGATTTTTACAATAATAAAATTCTAAGCTTCTATATGTTGACATTTTCACAACACATATTTAATGTTGTGATTATCGCATCATTAAACAGCGTGGAACAGCACATGAACACCTCAACCCAAACCATCACCACAACGTTCAAAACCGGTATTTATCCGACCCTCGACAACGACGCATACCATTCTGGCCCTGGCATCTCAAAATCCGGCCTCTGGACAATCTACACAAAATCACCCGCACACTATCGGTCTACCCCGCGCAAAGTAACAAACGCCTTTGACATCGGGCAGGCCGCACATATTGCGATCTTAGAACCCGAGACTTACGAGGCTCGCGTTAGTCGTGGCCCTGATGATCGTCGCGGCAACAAATGGACCGATGCATCGGCATATGCTGCGTCCATTGGTAAACTATTACTCACCTCAAGCGACTACGATAAAGGCCTATTGATGCGAGACGCGGTCCATGCGGACGTCCGCATTCACGCGATCATCACAGGCGGCACCGCGCAGATCGAACATTCTGGATTTTGGACCGACCCGGTAACAGACGTTTTGTGCAAGTGTCGGCCTGACCTTTACCGCCCCGACCTTGGCATCATGCTTGACCTAAAATCGACGATCAGCGCGCATCCCGACGATTTTGCAAAGTCAGTGATCAACTATGGCTATCACGCCCAGGAAGCTTGGTATTCCAACGGCTACCGCGCCAACGGCCAAGCCCTCGAGGGGTTCGTGTTTCTAGCCATTGAAAAGGCCGACCCATTTGTCTGCGCCCTCTACGAGCTGCCGCCATCGATCATAGCCGACGGTGACGCGATTTGCCGCAAAGCGCTCGATCACTATGCCGAGTGCCTGCGCACCGACACTTGGCCTGGCTATTCGGGCGAGATCACCGAGCTATCGTTCAAACGCTGGGCTTACAGTGAGACCCAGCCCGAGATTGAGGAGGCTGCATAATGGGCCACACCACAATCTGGAAACGGATGACCGGCCGGACCCTCGCAATCATCCTTAATCCTAAGATCAGTCAGCAGCACTTTGATGCCACCGTTACGTGAGCTCACCGCACAATTCTGGGCGGCGGCTCTTTACAGCCGCCGCGCTCCAAACCGCGACCAGCGACACGCGCAGCGCATTTTGCGCAGAATCGCAAAAACAGCCCCCGGGCCGCTAAAGAAGCGCGCCCTTGACTTAATTCGAGAGGAGAAAACTGATGAAGCACCTTGCTAGTAGGTCTGACCAAGAGAAAAGAACGCCCATGTCGATTGCGACGGGGTTGAAGCCGCATCTACGCGAGACCCTTCCCAAGCACATTGATCCTGATGCTTTTGTCCGTACAATTCAGACTGCGCTTCAGGTTCAGCCCGAGCTCATGCAGGCGACCCCCCGGTCGCTGATGGTGGCGTGTATGAAGGCGGCGACCGACGGTCTGATCCTTGACGGGCGCGAGGCTGCGCTTGTCTTGAGAAACGCAAAGATCAAGAACGGCAAAGATGAAAGCTGGGAAAAACAAGCAACATACCAGCCGATGGTACAGGGCCTCATGAAGCTTGCGCGTAATTCGGGCGAGATTGTGTCGATCGTCGCGCAGGTTGTCTATGAGCACGACCAGTTTTCTTATGTTTTGGGCGATCAGGAACGAATTGATCACATACCCGCGCCGCTCACCCAAGATCGCGGCAAGCCGATCGCCGTTTATGCGATTGTGCGCTTAAAGTCGGGCGAAGCGATCCGCGAGGTAATGCGTGCGGGCGAGATCATGAATATCGCAGGCCAAGGGTCTAACGCTTGGCAATACGACCCCGCGAAGGGCAAAAACTTTGCCGAATGGTGGCGCAAGACCGCAATTCGCCGGATTACCAAATATATCCCGCGCAGCAGCGATGCCGTCGGTCGGTTTGAGCAAGCGGCGGAACGGATCGACGAGGAGTTCGAGTTTGAAGCCGATGTGCCACCGGAACCTGCCCCTCCGGTAAAAAAGCGCGGCGGCGGAGCCGCTGCCCTAAAAGACATCACACCCCAGCAGGATCACGGGCGGTCGTCTGAGACGCCGCATAATCCTGATACGGGCGAGATCATTGACGAGCCCGCGTCGCGTGAGGCGGGCGATCCGGGTCCGCAGCTTGGAGATGACATCTGATGTTTTAGCTTTATGTTGATGCTTCTTGCGCAGCATAACTAGCGTCTGATTTGCGAAACGCCGATCACGCCAAATATCGCCATGACAATCAGCCCCGCCCACTCATCTAACGGGCGGGGCAACGCAGCGATGGTCCAGCTCTGGGGATAAGCGCAGCCTGCGCACCAGAGGATTGAATAAACGATCACAGTTCCCCACCAGACCGCGAGCGGCAGCGTAAAAAGCATCATCAACCAAAACCCGCCTGCCCGCATCCAATCGGCCCGTGTTTTGTAGTATTCGCGGATGATCTCGGCGCGCAGTCTTCCCCGATCGGTATCGGCCTCAATGCGCCGATCGACGGTATCAAGCACCCGATCGAGGAGCCCACCAGCGAGCCATTTAAGGATTACTCGGATCATTTTTGTCTCCCGCGGGCACGCACCAGAGCATCAGGCATCGGCACCATCCAGCTTTCGGACATGAGCTGGATCATTAACGCTGCCTTGGGTTGATCGTATAGGGCCGTGCCGCACCTGCCCGTTGCTGAGCAACGATCAGGGCATAGACGGGCGCTAGTGTTTGCATAACTCTTTGCACCCGCACTGGATCAACAGGCAGGACCCAGGACAGCATTTCGGCAACTGGCCCATAGAGTGTTGGATCACCCAGCGCGCCTGTCATTACCATCACTACAAGATCAACCGCTGTCAGCAATGCAGGCACTACGCCCAACCAAAATGACCGTGTGCAGGCAAAAAAGATCGGCTCGGGTCTCATTGATCCCCCTTACGCTGCAACAGCGTTTTGATATCGCCCCTAAACTCGGAAAAGGCCGCATCCATTTTGGCGTCGAGTTTTTGGAGCAGCCCGTTGGTCTCAATGCGCGCATGGCGATGTGCTTGGATATCCTCGTCTCGTTGTCTCCAGAGACCCCGGATGTCAGATGCGTTTTGTTTCATTCCCGACTCCAGCCGTACGGCCCAAGCGATCAGGCTAACAAAGCCTACGATCACCGCCCAATATTCTTTGATCAATTCGACAGCATCCCTTTCCACCATGTCCCTCACGTCTTGATGCATAACGAGAGGGTGGCGAAATATGCAGTGTTGCGCGTGCGGCTCATTACA
This sequence comes from Paracoccaceae bacterium, assembly GCA_020852535.1. GTDB lineage: Bacteria > Pseudomonadota > Alphaproteobacteria > Rhodobacterales > Rhodobacteraceae > Paragemmobacter. The sequence goes on from JADZAO010000044.1 coordinate 11,291, forward strand.
GCATTAAAAACAAGCAACAAAGATCGGGGGGAGGCGATGAGCCGGATCATACAGTCACCCCGCCAGCGATCACCAAAATAGCATCCCGTTGTTCTGGCACAGAAAGGCCCAGCGCCGGGAAAATGAGGTTTAGCGCTGCGCTATCGCGCCGGATCACCTGGGCTGTCATCCAAGCTTCCTTGATCACGGCCACTTGCAGAGCGGACAGATTGTACTGACCGGCGGTTAGGCCTGCCACTAGGGTATCGGTTTCTTGCAGCAAGTTTGGGCGAGCGATCTTATCGCCATAGGTGATCAGCGCGGCGCGCGCTTGGAAACGAGAAACTTCATTAGGAACAGGAACGACTTCAGCTGCGATTTCCAGTGGTCCGCTATCGGTCCAACGCCAGCGGTCTTGCCCAACAGTAGGAAGTTCATCAACAATGCGCCACACCGATCCGGACAGCACTTCTGTCGCATAAGCTGCCTGGTCTTTAGTATCGGGAGGAATACAAAGAATGCCGACTTTTTGTTCCGAATGTTTAAAGATAGCATACATGATTTTTCCTTAAATAACAATTAGATCGAGAATTCCTCGATTTTCGAAATTCAAAGTTTCAACAATAAATCTAGTCACGATAATATTAAAATAA
>JADZAO010000045.1 GCA_020852535.1 Paracoccaceae bacterium
CAAAGAACTTGGCCCCCGCGCGTGAGTCGTCAAAAAACATCGCTGTGCCAACAGAGCTAAAACGCAAGAGTGGCTCGACCATCGGGATTAGCAATCCCGTGGCACGGACATTGGTAGTAAAAGATTTGTCCCAATCCTTTATGTCGATGCTGCTGGCGGGTGACAGTGGCGCGGCATGCACAGCGGTATGGATCCAGAGATCGGCCTTGCCCCAGCGTTGGTGGATCGACAGGCACAGATGGCGCATCGCATCTTCGTTAGTTATGTCCATTGGCGCTAATGTTAGGTTTCCAAGGCCGGGTAGACCGGCGGCTTTTGTGCGGTCGTCCAGTTCTTCCAGACCTCCCACTGTGCGGGCCACCGCGACTATCTGCCAGCCACGCAGGGCAAGCTGTTCGGCCATCGCTGCTCCTAGTCCCCTCGATGCTCCGGTAACGAGTGCGATTTGCATACCTTTGTCGGCCATATCAGCATCCTTCCGATCCGCACCGCACCATGGCTGCGGTTCTATTGGCGCGGATGCACCATTGTTGCAGGTTCAAGTCAAGGCGACCTGTTGTATGTGCGGGTTCTAGTAAAAGGGGGGACTTTCCTCGCCCTCACGGGAATTGGCGTGGCTGATACCTTCCTTTTGAGGATATATTGGTTGTTTATTTGATGGCTTTCATTTGGAAGCCTTCCTCAATCTTGTCTGAGGGAGCGATGGGGTATTCGCCTGAGAAGCAGGCGTCGCAATAGCGCGGATTGGCGGTATCGCGCCCTGCAGATTCGCCTGCCGCGCGGTAAAGACCATCGAGCGAGACAAATTTGAGGCTGTTGACTCCGATCCAGTCGCGCATTTCATCTTCGGACATGGTTGCTGCGAGGAGTTTGCTGCGTTCCGGCGTGTCGACTCCATAAAAACATGGCCATGCCGTAGGGGGCGATGCGATGCGGAAGTGTACCTCGGCTGCACCGGCATCTAGGATCATGTTCTTGATCTTTCGGCTGGTGGTACCGCGTACGACCGAGTCGTCGACGAGGATCACTCGTTTGCCTTTGATGAGTGCGCGGTTAACGTTCAGCTTGAGGCGCACGCCCATGTTTCGGATCTGTTCGGTCGGTTCGATGAAAGTCCGACCTGTATACTGGTTACGGATGATTCCCATGGCATATGGAATACCCGACTCTTGCGAAAAACCAATGGCTGCAGGCGTGCCACTGTCGGGTACAGGGCAAACGAGGTCGGCATCGATAGGCGCTTCCTTGGCAAGTTCTACGCCGATTTGACGACGTGTTTCATAGACCGAGCGGCCGCCGAGGATGGAGTCTGGACGGCTGAAATAGACATGTTCGAAAATGCAGAAACGTGATTTTGCGGGGGCAAAGGGGCGGAGGCTCTCCACCTTATTGTCCTCAATTACTACCATTTCGCCCGGTTCAATCTCGCGCACGAAATCGGCCCCGATGATGTCGAGACCGCATGTTTCGGAACTCAGTGCCCAGCAGCTATCGCTTACGCGACCGAGGACAAGGGGGCGTACGCCCAACGGGTCGCGTACGCCGATCAGCTTGGTGCGGGTCATGGCGACGACCGAAAATGCGCCTTCGACACGGCGTAGCGCATCCTTGATGCGTTCGGGGATGTTTTTGTGGATAGATAACGCCATCAGATGGATGATGCATTCCGAATCCGACGAGGATTGAAAAATAGAACCGCGTTCAATCAGTTCGCGCCGCAATGCGGCAGCATTGGTTAGGTTGCCGTTATGGGCGATGGCGGCACCTCCCATCGAGAATTCTCCAAAAAAGGGCTGCACGTCGCGGATGGCTGTGGCACCTTTGGACCCTGCCGTTGAATAGCGCACATGGCCGATGGCGAGTTGCCCCGGCAGCGTGTCCATCACGTCTGCCTTGGTGAAATTGTCTCGTACATAGCCAAAGCGGTGGGCCGAGTTGAAACCGTGCTTGGGATCGTAGGCGACGATTCCACCTGCTTCTTGTCCGCGATGTTGTAAAGCGTGCAGGCCGAGTGCCACGAAATTAGCGGCATCTGAGCCCCCGACAACGCCAAAAACGCCGCACTCTTCTTTGAGTTTGTCGTCGTCAAAAGGGTGCGAAAGGAAGGGGCGCATTTTGCCTCCGAATCCGAGGAAGGGCATGTGTCTCATCTAAGGCTTTGTTCCACGACTGTCAGCTCCCCGTTATTGTAGCGCGGCACGGTTAATGGTTTAGGGTGGGTACACAGTAAGACAAGCAGTGCTTTAGTTTGCGGGGGCGGGTTCGAGTGGGGTGTAGGTTGCGGCTTTAACGCAAACTGCAGTCAGTTCTTTGTAGCGTTCTATGATCCAGCCCGGTGTATCGGTCGGGATTTGGGCGTTCAATTCGTTTTGCATAGCGGCGAAGATCTTAGCTGAGCGGCTGTCATCGACGATTGGTATCGCTTCGGACACTAGTGCACGATCGTAGACGACGAAGGCAGTGGCGGCCAGAAGCACGCCGCGTACCGCACCAAATAGAAAGCCGAGGCCGTGGTCAATGCCGCCCAGAACTGTGCGGTGAATCGCTGAGGACAAAAACGGGCTAAAGAGCGACGCTATGATCAGCGCTAGGACAAAGATAAGAGCGAAGGCTGTCACGATTGATAATTCGCAGCTATCAGTAAGGAATTTTCCCACGACCGGTAGTTTCTTGACTAGGGGTTGTCCTGAGGCTGCAAAAATAAAAGCAATCACTGTGGCACCGATCCAGCTGACGATGGACATGCCCTCGCGTACCAGACCGCGGCTATAGGCAAGGATGGCCGACAGCAGGATAACACCTGCCACGATCGCATCAATTAAGGTAAAGCCTTCCATCGAACTCTCCAGTATGTGCTTAACCTGCCCCGAACATTTCACCGACAAAAGCGGTCAGATCCGGCATCTGCCGTACCTTTATGCCCATATCGGCTCCGAGTTTTGAGCGTTGCGGCACAATTGCCTGCGAAAAACCAAGTTTTGAGGCTTCTTTCAACCTGTTTTCGGTCTGCGTGACTGGACGCAATGCCCCCGAGAGCGAAATTTCACCAAAAAGTACCATGTCGGGCGGAAGTGCTACATCCTCACGTGCTGATAAAAGCGCCGCTGCCACTGCTAGATCGGCGGCGGGCTCGTTTACCCGCATGCCGCCTGCCACGTTTAGAAATACGTCGAGGCCTGCAAAGGGAATGGCACAGCGCGCTTCGAGCACAGCCAGAATAGTGGAGAGTCTTCCCAAATCCAGACCAACTACCGTGCGTCGTGGTGTGCCAAGGCTGCTGGGGGCGACCAGCGCTTGAATTTCGGTTAGCACGGGGCGCGTGCCTTCAATACCAGCGAATACTGCTGAACCTGGCGTCATTTTCCCACGATCCGACAAAAATAGCGCTGAAGGGTTGGTGACTTGCGCTAGCCCGTTTCCTGTCATCTCGAAGACGCCGATTTCGTCTGCAGGGCCAAAGCGGTTCTTTACCGCCCGTAGGATGCGGAACTGGTGGCCGCGCTCTCCTTCAAAATAAAGCACAGTGTCGACCATGTGTTCGACTACGCGAGGGCCAGCGATCTGCCCTTCTTTAGTGACGTGACCAACAAGGATCACCGCCACTCCGCGCCGCTTGGCAAATGTTACAAGTTCATGGGCGGAGGCCCGTACTTGGCTTACTGATCCAGGGGCTGCATCGACGGTATCTAACC
>JADZAO010000046.1 GCA_020852535.1 Paracoccaceae bacterium
AGCAGTGTAGGTCTTGGAAAAAATTTCCGTCATAAGAAAATGGGGCTCGATGAGGGGCGAAATCGTTAACGACAACCGGTGGCCGAAGTATTCTGTCAGAATGGCGGCAAAACGATCGCTTTGCGCCTGCGGACGGGTAAGTAGCGTAGAAATGATGCGGGATTGCGGGGTCATAGCTCAAATGTTACCCCGCATTAAACCCTGCGAGCAATGGATATGACATCTTTTACTTTCCTCGGCATCGAATCAAGCTGCGACGATACCGCTGCGGCAATCGTGCGGCTGGGAGATCTCGGGGGCGAAATATTGTCTTCGGTAGTCGAAGGGCAATTTGCCCTGCATGCCGATTTTGGCGGTGTAGTACCCGAAATCGCAGCTCGAGCGCATACCGAACGACTGGATGATTGCGTAGAAAAAGCCTTAGCTGAAGCGGGGCTAACACTTGCGCATGTAGACGGAATCGCGGTGACAAGCGGACCGGGGCTGATTGGCGGGGTACTGTCTGGCGTGATGTTGGCCAAGGGGTTAGCAGCCGGATCAGGCAAGCCACTGGTCGGTGTGAACCATTTAGCGGGCCATGCACTAACGCCGCGGCTGACGGATGGCTTAGCCTTTCCATACCTAATGCTGCTTGTTTCGGGCGGACATTGCCAGTTTTTGATCACGCATGGTGTGGACCGGTTCGAACGATTAGGTGGCACAATAGACGATGCACCCGGCGAAACTTTCGACAAAACAGCAAAGCTTCTTGGTCTACCACAACCCGGGGGGCCAGTGGTCGAGCGTGAGGCGGCTTTGGGCGATGCAAAACGATTTCGCTTTCCAAAACCGCTGTTGGACCGTGAAGGCTGCGATATGTCATTCTCAGGGTTGAAAACCGCATTACTACGGACACGGAATGCGTTGATCGCGGAAAAGAGCGGGATCACAGTGCAAGACCGACGCGATCTATGCGCGGGATTTCAGGCGACAGTGGCAGCAGTACTAGCCGAAAAAACACGGCGAGCTTTGACAACTTATCTGAAGCATTCTCCCGCAAAACCAACTTTGGCGGTGGCAGGGGGTGTAGCTGCTAATGGAATCATTCGGGCGGATTTAGAAGTCGTTTGTGCGGCTGCAGGGGTACGATTTCTAGCGCCGCCATTGTGGCTTTGCACAGATAACGCTGCGATGATCGCTTGGGCGGGAATCGAACGGTTTAAAGCCGGTGTAGGCGATGCCTCCGATCTAGTAGCACGACCACGTTGGCCACTGGATATAACGGCGCCACCGATGATTGGGTCAGGTAAAAAGGGAGCCAAGGCATGATCGGGGTCATCGGAGCAGGGAGTTTTGGCACGGCGCTGGCCGTAGCGCTGGGACACGATGGACGCGAGGTCAAGCTTTGGGGGCGCAACATAACTGAGCTTGCCGCGTCACGGATTTCAAAACAATTGCCAGGGGTAATTTTGCCAAAAACAGTCTCTGTTACGGCTAAAAGCGCTGAACTCGAAGGAGCAGAGGCTATTTTACTAGCAATACCAATGCAAGCATTGGCAGAATTCCTAAAAAATACCAATCTGCGTACGCGTGCACTAGTCGCCTGTTGCAAGGGGATTGATCTTGTTACGCTAACAGGACCTGCAGCGGTAGTGCGGCGAACTTGTCCCGAGGCCACTGTCGCATTACTGACAGGACCAAGTTTTGCAGCTGATATTGCCAAAGGATTACCCACGGCATTAACGCTGGCATGTACCGACGATGCAGCCAGCGAGCACTTGCAGCGGCTTTTATCAACGCCCGTCCTACGGCTATATCGCACAGATGACGTGACTGGGGCCGAATTAGGCGGCGCCTTAAAAAACGTAATCGCAATTGCGGCGGGCGTAGTGATCGGCGCGGGGCTTGGAGATTCGGCGCGGGCAGCACTGATGACACGAGGCTATGCCGAAATGGTTCGTCTGGCTTTAACGCTAGGAGCACAGGCTAAAACGCTAGCCGGACTTTCAGGATTTGGCGATCTAGTGCTGACATGCGGGTCAGAACAATCGAGAAATTTTCGTTTAGGTCATGCACTAGGAACAGGAATGACGTTTGATCCTGCGATAACAGTCGAAGGTGTTGCTACGGCACGGGCGGTAACACAATTGGCGTCGGAACAGGGCCTAGACCTACCCATAACAACAATGGTGGCGGCACTGGTCGATGGCAAGATTGACCTTTCGTCTGCGATCCGTTCCCTTTTAACCAGACCTTTGAAAGCAGAATAGCCCATGCGCGTAGCACTGATCTGTATTGACAAACCCGGTCATCTGGCGGTGCGAAAAGAAAACCGTGCGGCGCATCTAACATATATCGAGAAGTCAGGCGTAGTAGAAATGGCAGGGCCGTTTCTGAAGGGCGGCGCTATGTGTGGATCACTGGTGGTACTGGAAGTCGAAACGCTGGAGGCCGCCAAAAAATGGGCGGCGGCAGACCCCTATACCAAAGCGGGGCTATTCGCCTCAGTCGATATTCATGAGTGGAAGAAAATCATCGGCTAATAGCATTCTAGCTGCTGAAATCGAAACTTGACGCCTTCGGCTGGTCACATCTGCAGGCCAAAGAAAACGCTAGTAAGAAATAAAACGGGATGCGCAAGGATGAGACGCGCAACAATATAAGAGCTATCTAGGTTGGCAATCTGGAGTTTTTCTACCATTCCAAGATTGGAACGGAAGCAGTGGAAATTATGAACGTAACTCGCACCACGGCTCACGACTGAGGATCCGCGATAGGATTTTGTAATGATTAGTACAAAACAGATGTTTTCACACGGCATCTCACTGAACACGATCAAAGCGCGTGTAACAACTGACGGACAAGATTCTACTAAAGAAATCAAGCCTTTCAGTACAACCAGTAACGGATAAGGAATGAACCGTGATTTTTCAAATAAAGAAATTCTTAACCAGCATACTTTAGATTAAAGTGTTTTATTTGTTGCACTTGGATCAACCATAGGTGTCGATCACACTAACCGTCGCCTTCACACTTAAGCGACCTGACATAATGTGCGCTCCAGTCCCACTGCCTTAACGAAGCACCCTCTCTAGCCTACCAAGACAAAGCCAGCTTGTAACGGGTCGTACTGTTCCAGATCTCCCTCGCCCGTATCGGCCCAAATACCATGCAAGGTAAGGCGCTCCTCTTCGACTGCGGCTTGCACAAAGGGAAAAGTCATCAGATTTTCCAGACTGATCAGAACTGCCTCTTTCTCGAACGCGCGCAGCCTATCGGCTTCCGGCAAATGCTGGATTCGCAGATAACCGGGACGCAAGATGTCCATCCAGCGACCAACGAAACTCAATTTTTCTTCGAGTTGCGGAGCATGACCCGAGCACATGTCATGACAGCCCCGAACACCGCCACAATTGGAATGACCCAATACAACGATATGTGCGACCCCAAGCGAGGTAACCGCATATTCCAACGCCGCCGAAGTGCCATGATATTCACCGTCTGGGTTATAAGTCGGAACCAAATTGGCAACATTGCGATGGATGAAGAATTCTCCCTCATCGGCACCAAAGATCGAAGTCACGTGCACGCGGCTATCTGAGCAAGAAATGACCATCGCTCGCGGATTCTGTCCGCTTTCGGCCAACCTACGATACCATGCCTTGTTGTCCTGATAAGTCGTAGCTTTCCAGCCTTGAAATCGCTGGATGAGATAAGCGGGAAGAGGGCGAGCCTGAAGCATCTAGTCTCCTTGCTTCTTCGTTCCGTTGACCTTCCTAAGTCACTGAACCAGAAAATTCGAGCCTTTATTGAAAATCAAGGCAACCTTTTATTCAATAACAAAAAGATTCTTTCTATACGCAGATATGTCAGAGTTAGGAAAAGAGCATAACTTCGGTAGTCGTTGCCTCTAAATCCACGCAAACATCTTCGGGATAATGCCTGCGCGATAAGCGCTATTTGTGAACGGCTTGGTCCAGACACCGCAGTAAGTTTACTCTCAAGCAGCACCAATAACTTACGAAAAATCATGCCCCGCAAACAGCAACTTTAAACAAGCCATAGGCATAGCTTTATCAAACCAAGCCAACTTGCAGCCTAGCGATCTGATCTTCCGGAAAGACCATGTGACGCTAGGATTGGATGACAGGACTCTAATCCATACAAACAAACATAGG
>JADZAO010000047.1 GCA_020852535.1 Paracoccaceae bacterium
GCTGATCATCCTCTCAAACCAGCTATGGATCGTCGGCTTGGTAGGCCATTACCCCACCAACTACCTAATCCAACGCGGGCCGATCCTTCGCCGATAAATCTTTCCCCCGTAGGGCTCATCCGGTATTACTCCCAGTTTCCCAAGGCTATTCCGAAGCAAAGGGCACGTTCCCACGCGTTACTCACCCGTCCGCCGCTAGGTCCGAAAACCTCGCTCGACTTGCATGTGTTAGGCCTGCCGCCAGCGTTCGTTCTGAGCCAGGATCAAACTCTCAAGTTGAAAGCACAAAAATGCTATCCTTGACGTCGAACCTTCGCACATCTGCTTGATACAAAATGTACCAAGTCAATCCCTGTCATCCGCAAAATTACCAAAGTAATCCTGCAAAAAAACAGCGAAGCTGACACCTAGATCATCGAGCACTCGCGTACCCTACTAGGCCGATATACGAAACGTCGAACGCCGATCGCGCCCAAACCGCCCGCATATCCCTTCTCAATCAAAAATTTCAAAGAACAAAAACAAAAAAACGCCAGAAAAACCAGCGCATATACGCCAAATCATACAGAAAACTCATGCAAACGCAAAATCAGCGCCAGCAAAAGCAAAACACTAACTACAAACACAAATCAAAAATCACAAGAAACAAAATAATAAAAATCAAAAATAATACATAAATCATAAAATTAATAAACAAAAACAATACCCTAATGCAAAATAAACAAAACCAAAAATAACACAAAAATAAACAAAACACGATTCGCATAAATAATAAAAAAAACAACGCGACAGATCTTCGAACTTGAAAATCATCTGCGAAACTGAGGTTGCGCCCGGTATAGGATCTCGGTTTCAGGTCGTAACCACGAAACATGGTGCGGATGAAAGGACTCGAACCTTCACGGGAGTTACCCCACAGCGACCTCAACGCTGCGCGTCTACCAATTCCGCCACATCCGCATGATTTAGTTTGGTGGCGGGTATGTAGCGAAGCGTTTTACGAAAGGAAAGAGGAAAAACACGCAATTCTTTGCGCTTCTTTAACACCTATCAAAGGCTCCAAAGCCTTTCTCTCGCCCCGCCTTCAGAGAAACAGAGCGCAGCGGCTCCTTACAAGAGTTTGGAACGATTCTCACTTGAGACACAAGAAAACTTAGCCTAGCCACGTCACAAGCCCAACGCAGGTGGAGACGACCGTGACCGAATGGACCACCCTTCCCGGACTTAGTCCTTATCTCGCCACCGTCGCGGCGATGGAAACACGAATCGAAGCAATCCATAAAGGTGAGGCGAACGAAGCCGTTTGGCTACTGGAACACCCGCCACTCTATACGGCGGGCACCAGTGCCAAAGCTGCCGATCTGGTGGAACCCAACCGTTTTCCCGTCTATACCACCGGACGCGGCGGACAATATACATACCACGGTCCTGGCCAACGTGTCGTCTATGCCATGCTCAACGTAGGCAACCGCGGGCGTGACGTACGCTGTTTTGTGCGCGCTTTAGAAAACTGGTGCATCGCAACCTTGGCAGAATTCAACGTAAGGGGCGAAGTACGCCCAGGCCGTGTCGGCGTCTGGGTGGTCCGCCCCGATCACCCCCCGAATCCGGACGGATCATCAAACGAAGCCAAGATTGCCGCTATCGGCGTAAAGCTGCGCCGCTGGATCAGCTTTCACGGCATCTCAATTAACATCGAACCCGACCTGACTCATTTTTCAGGAATCGTACCCTGCGGCATATCTGACCACGGCGTGACCAGCCTCGTCGATCTCGGACTGCCCGTCACAATGGCCGACCTCGACGCGGCCCTCATGGCAACCTTCCCACGTTTTTTTCCCGAAAGCGGCGGCATCAACCCTAGCTGCGCCAACTGAACCCTTATTTTTTGCAAAACAATCGTAATTTGGGTGCAGCACCCCAAGCGTACAAAGTTTATTGATCAGAAAATCCCACTTACGACCCGCTTTTGTTGATCTACATCAAAGTCAGTCATTGCCCCATCTGTGCGCCCGGATTAAACACGGGCTCATTATAGAGAAACCGGACGGGCCGCGAATGCCCGGCCATTGCTGAACAGAATCAGGAGACACCAATGGCGGACGCAGCCATTCATGGCCACGGCCACGACGAACGGGGGTTCTTCACCCGCTGGTTTGCATCGACAAACCACAAGGATATTGGAATCCTCTACCTCTTCACCGGCGGTCTCGTCGGACTTATCTCGGTCATCTTCACTGTATACATGCGGATGGAACTGATGCAGCCCGGGGTGCAGTATATGTGCCAAGAGGGGATGCGCTTCATCGCCAACGCTGCGACGCAGTGCACGCCCAATGGCCACATCTGGAACGTGGCCATTACCGCCCACGGCATCTTGATGATGTTTTTTGTGGTAATTCCGGCGCTCTTCGGCGGCTTTGGCAACTATTTTATGCCGCTGCAGATCGGCGCCCCGGACATGGCCTTCCCGCGCTTGAACAACCTTTCATACTGGCTTTACGTGGCGGGAACTTCGCTTGCTGTGTCTTCACTCTTTGCCAACGGTGGCGGTGGGGACCTAGGAACAGGTGCGGGGGTAGGCTGGGTGCTCTACCCGCCACTCTCGACCACCGCCGAAGGCGGCTACGCGATGGACCTCGCCATCTTCGCCGTGCACCTTTCCGGAGCCTCATCAATCCTCGGCGCGATCAACATCATCACCACCTTCCTGAACATGCGTGCTCCTGGCATGACCATGCACAAAGTACCACTATTTGCATGGTCGATCTTCATCACCGCATGGCTAATCCTTCTGGCACTTCCGGTTCTGGCTGGTGCCATCACAATGCTGCTGACCGACCGCAACTTCGGGACAACCTTCTTCTCGCCTGCAGGCGGTGGAGATCCGGTTCTCTACCAACACATCCTGTGGTTCTTCGGTCACCCCGAGGTCTACATCATTGTATTGCCCGCCTTTGGCATCATCAGCCAAGTCATTTCGACGTTCTCGAAAAAACCAATCTTCGGCTATCTCCCAATGGTCTATGCCATGGTCGCCATTGGTGTTTTAGGTTTCGTCGTTTGGGCGCACCACATGTACGCTGTCGGAATGTCTCTGACCCAGCAATCCTACTTCATGCTGGCCACAATGGTTATCGCGGTGCCAACCGGCATTAAGGTCTTCTCATGGATCGCAACCATGTGGGGCGGTTCGATCGAATTCAAGACACCGATGCTCTGGGGCTTCGGCTTCTTGTTTCTCTTCACCGTTGGCGGCGTGACCGGCGTCGTTCTGTCTCAAGCCAGCGTCGACCGTGCTTACCATGACACCTACTATGTCGTAGCACACTTCCATTATGTTATGTCACTCGGCGCAGTCTTCGGCATCTTCGCCGGCATCTACTTCTGGATTGGCAAGATGTCGGGCCGCCAATATCCAGAATGGGCCGGAAAGCTGCACTTCTGGACCATGTTCATCGGTTCGAACCTAACCTTCTTCCCGCAGCACTTCCTTGGCCGTCAAGGCATGCCGCGGCGTTACATCGACTATCCAGAGGCCTTCGCCTACTGGAACTGGTTCTCGTCCATCGGAGCTTTCATCGCCTTTGGCTCCTTCGTGTTCTTCATCGGCATCATCTTCTATACACTGTTTTTCGGTCGCAAGATTACCGAAAACAACTACTGGAACGAATACGCCGACACACTGGAATGGACCTTGTCCTCACCGCCCCCAGAACACACTTTCGAACAGCTACCCAAACGGTCCGACTGGGACAAAGCACACACACACTAAGGCAGCCTAAAACAAGCAAAGGCCCCGGATTACCTTTCGGGGCCTTTTGCATTAAACCTTGCGCCCACCGCCCTATCTGCATCGCACAAGCCCCCCACCAAACCCGACCCTGTCACCAAAGCCGCAGGTTACAAACCAAAAGCAACTGATCGCAACCTGATCGCGCGATCATTAATTCATTGATTTAAAATCATATTCCTTTTCTTTCTCTCCCTTGACCCCACCCCCCTCACAACACTAGTGTCCGCGAAAGTCGCTGACAGGAGTCACCCCATGCCCGCATTTGCGAAATCCGCCAACACACCGACCGCCTGCCTTGCGCTCTCGGATGGCACGGTTTTTTACGGCAAAGGCTTTGGTGCCACAGGCGAGGCCGTCGCAGAACTGGTGTTCAACACCGCCATGACTGGCTATCAAGAAATCATGACAGATCCTTCCTATGCGGAACAGGTCGTGACCTTCACCTTCCCCCATATCGGCAACGTCGGCGTCACGCCGGAAGATGACGAAACCGCCGTCCCCGTCGCTGCCGGCATGGTAGTAAAATGGAACCCAACTGAACCGTCGAACTGGCGCGCTACAGTTAAATTGACGCAATGGCTCACCTCCAAGGGACGCATCGGCATCGGCGGCATCGACACCCGCCGCCTAACACGCGCAATCCGCGAGCGGGGTGCACCCCATGTCACGCTTGCACATGATCCCGAAGGTAACTTCGACATCGCTGCTCTGGTTACCAAAGCGCGGACATGGCGCGGCCTCGTTGGCCTTGATCTTGCAAAAAACGTCTCCTGCACTCAGCCCTATAGCTGGAACGAAAAGACTTGGACTTGGCCCGAGGGTTATACCCAACGCGAAGGTAACGGCCTACGTGTCGTCGCAATTGATTACGGCGCCAAGCGCAACATCTTGCGCTGCCTCGTCTCAGTCGGCTGCGATATCACAGTTCTTCCTGCAACCGCGACCGCCAAAGAGGTCATGGCGCTAAATCCCGAAGGCGTGTTCCTGTCCAATGGACCCGGAGATCCGGCGGCCACCGGGACCTATGCTGTACCAATGATCCAAGACATTCTAGCAAAAGACTTACCGCTCTTTGGCATCTGCCTTGGTCATCAGATGCTTGCCCTCGCGCTAGGTGCCAAGACCATCAAGATGAATCACGGCCATCACGGAGCTAACCATCCAGTCAAAGACCTCGAGACCGGCAAGGTCGAGATTACTTCAATGAACCACGGCTTCGCCGTCGACAGCCAAACTCTACCCAAAGGCGTCGAGGAAACCCATGTTTCGCTCTTCGACGGCTCAAACTGCGGCATCAGGGTCAAGGGCAGGCCCATCTTCTCGGTGCAATACCACCCCGAAGCCTCACCCGGACCGCAGGACAGCTTTTACCTCTTTGAGCGTTTTGCCAAGGCGATCCGCGCCCGCCGCAACGCCTAACACCCGCCTGCCTTAGGACGAGGGTTGTGTCACTAAGGTTAACTCCCATTTCTAAGAGAATGTGCGTGTAAAGATCACGTGGGAATTTTCAGTTTTTGTATGGGTGTGATGCTGTAACCTCCCTTCCCGATGAAAGCGCCTAGTAGGCGCCTAGCCCCCTACATCTTGCGCCCTCCCCCCCTTGGATGGTCTAATGGGTACCTAAGACCCACATGAGAAGAATCGAGTACCCGATGGTCGACGACCTGTTTTCGTCCAGAGAACAAACCTATGACGCCTCTTCGATCGAAGTTCTGGAGGGTCTCGAACCCGTCCGCAAACGCCCCGGCATGTATATCGGCGGGACCGACGAACGCGCACTGCACAACATCGTTGCAGAAATTCTCGACAACTCGATGGACGAAGCGGTTGCAGGCCATGCCACCCGGATCGAAGTAGAACTCCACGCGGATAATTCGATCACGATCCGCGACAACGGTCGTGGCATTCCGATCGACCCGCATCCAAAATTTCCTGGCAAATCCGCACTTGAGGTTATCCTTTGCACTCTACACGCGGGCGGTAAATTCGGCGGCGACGCCTATGCCACATCAGGCGGACTGCACGGCGTAGGCGCGTCCGTCGTCAACGCGCTGTCTGACATGATGCGAGTCGAAGTTGCCCGCAACCGAGAACTCTATGTCCAATCCTTCTCGCGCGGGATCCCCCAAGGCTCCGTCACCAAAGTCGGCCCCGCGCCCAACCGACGTGGCACCACCGTGCTCTTTCACCCCGACCCCGAAATCTTCGGTAGCCAAACCTTCAAACCCGCCCGCCTACTCAAGATGGCCCGCTCCAAGGCATATCTCTTCTCGGGCGTCGAAATCCGCTGGAAGACCGACATCAACGACGGCGAAACGCCTTTAGAGGCCACTTTCCACTTCCCCGGCGGCCTTGGCGACTACCTATCGGACACGCTGCAAAAGACCACCACCTACGCCGACCACCCCTTTGCTGGCAAAGTCAACTTCACCGAAAAATATAACGTCCCCGGATCAGTCGAATGGGCGATCAACTGGACCCCCGCCCGCGACGGCTTCATCCAATCCTACTGCAACACCGTCCCCACCCCCGAGGGTGGCACGCACGAAAGCGGCTTTTGGGCCGCCGTGCTGCGCGGCATCCGCGCCTATGGTGATTTGGTAAAAAACCGCAAAGCAGAACTCATCACCCGCGATGACCTACTCGCAGGCGGCTGTGCCCTCGTTTCATGCTTTATCCGGGAGCCGCAATTTGTTGGACAAACCAAAGACCGTCTGGCGACGGAGGAAGCCTTCAAATGGGTTGAGGGTGCAGTGCGCGACCACTTCGACAACTGGCTCGCAGCCAACACAAAATCGGCGGGTGCAATCCTCGATTTCCTCGTCCTACGCGCCGAAGAACGCCTACGTCGTCGGCAAGAAAAAGAAACTGCCCGCAAGACCGCAACCAAAAAACTCCGTCTGCCGGGCAAGCTGACCGACTGCACCTCCAAAACCCGCGAAGGCACCGAACTTTTCATCGTCGAAGGCGACTCTGCCGGAGGCTCGGCAAAAGGTGCGCGCGAACGTGAAACGCAGGCGCTTTTGCCACTTAAGGGAAAAATCCTCAACGTCCTCGGTGCCGCCTCAAACAAGCTCCACGAAAACAGTGAAATCAGCGACATCTGCGAAGCCTTGGGCGTCGGCATGGGCACGAAATTCAAAATCGACGATCTACGCTACGACAAAATCATCATCATGACCGACGCGGATGTCGACGGCGCACATATCGCCTCGCTCCTGATGACCTTTTTTTTCAGCCAGATGCGTGCACTAATTGACAAAGGCCATCTCTACCTCGCCTGCCCGCCCCTCTACCGCCTAACACAGGGCGCAAAACGGCTCTATGTAGCCGACGATGCAGAAAAAGAACTATGGCTTGCCAAGGGGTTGGGGGGCAAAGGCAAGATCGACGTGCAACGCTTCAAGGGTCTGGGCGAGATGGACGCCAAAGACCTCAAAGACACTACCATGAACCCCCTCACCCGCAAACTCATCCGCGTTTCTATCGACGAGGACGAACCTGGCATGACGGGCGATCTGGTAGAAAGGTTAATGGGGAAAAAGCCTGAGTTGCGATTCCAATATATTCAGGAAAACGCAAAATTTGTGGAAGAACTGGATGTTTGAAGTTTTGATGAACTTTTCTACAATACCAAGGATAACATCAACGGGAATGTCTTAAAAATTTTTAAGTAAGGCAGAGACCTTATCTGCGCATCTTTTTTATTTTTCCAAGATGATTAATTTTTTCTACAATATGAACTCATTACTGGCTGACGCTGCTCACCATTCAGTTTTTCAAGCGCAATCCCAATAAGAAAGAGAGGCAACATGCCTCCTTTAATCATTGATCTAAGAAACTTCGCAGTTTCCGGCTTCTGCTAGGATGTTTCAGCTTCCGCAGCGCCTTGGCTTCAATCTGACGAATGCGTTCACGGGTTACCGAGAACTGCTGACCTACTTCTTCAAGCGTATGATCGGTGTTCATACCGATGCCAAAACGCATACGTAAGACACGTTCTTCACGGGGGGTAAGACTTGCCAGAACGCGGGTTGTAGTTTCCTTGAGATTTTCTTGAATAGCTGAATCCAAGGGCAAAATTGCGTTTTTGTCTTCGATAAAATCGCCAAGCTGGCTATCTTCTTCATCTCCTATTGGAGTTTCCAAGGAAATCGGTTCCTTGGCAATTTTCATCACCTTACGGACCTTTTCGAGCGGCATTTGCAGCTTTTCGGCCAGTTCTTCGGGCGTCGGTTCACGACCGATTTCGTGCAGCATCTGGCGACCTGTACGGACCAGTTTATTGATCGTTTCGATCATATGCACCGGAATACGAATAGTACGGGCTTGATCTGCAATTGACCGCGTAATGGCTTGCCGGATCCACCATGTCGCATAGGTCGAGAATTTATAACCACGGCGGTATTCGAACTTATCAACCGCCTTCATCAAACCGATATTACCCTCTTGAATAAGGTCGAGAAATTGCAGGCCACGGTTAGTATATTTCTTAGCGATAGAGATGACGAGGCGCAGATTGGCTTCTACCATTTCTTTCTTGGCTTGCCGCGCTTCTTTCTCGCCTTTTTGTACTTGGTTCACGATGCGGCGAAATTCACCAATGTCAACGCCGACATATTGGCCGACTGCGGCCATTTCGGACCGAAGATCTTCAACCTTATCACGCGACTTTTCAAACAAGGTCTGCCAGCCACGACCGCCCTTGGCAATCATACGGGTAGCCCAGTTTGGGTCGAGTTCGTAGCCTTGATATTCGTCGATAAATTCACGGCGGTTGATACGGGCAGCATCGGCCAGCTTCACCATATTCGAATTGATCGCCATGATCTTACGGTTGATACCATAAAGCTGATCAATTAGCGCTTCGATCCGATTATTGTGTAGGTGAAGTTCGTTCACCAAAACTACGATTTCCGAACGCAACTTCTGGTAGGCGTTTTCCTCTTTAGCCGAGAAGCTACCCTTTTCAGAGAGAGTCGCCGACATACGCAGATCCTGCATTTCGGCCAGCTTAACATAATCTCGAGCGATCAGTTCCAGCGTTTCCAAAACCTTGGGCTTTAATGCTGCTTCCATCGCGGCAAGCGACATGTTCGAGGCTTCGTCATCCTCGTCGCTGTCTTCGGCACGCGAAAGCGGATCGCCATCGGCGTCTAGTTCAGATTCATCCGATACAGTGTGCCGGGAAACGGCAGAATCAATTTCCGGCCCATTTATTTCGTCATCGCCGTCGAGCGAGCGACCGAAGGTAACCTCCAAATCGATCACATCGCGCAGAAGGATATCTTCATTCAGAAGTTCCTCGCGCCAAATAGTGATGGCTTGGAATGTCAGCGGGCTTTCACAAAGCCCGAGGATCATGGTGTTGCGACCGGCCTCAATACGCTTCGCAATCGCAATCTCACCCTCGCGCGACAAAAGTTCAACCGACCCCATCTCGCGCAAATACATGCGAACGGGGTCATCGGTGCGGTCGAGCGTTTCGCTAGAGGCACCCACGACGGCGACTTCGCGCGAGGTGGTGTCAGTCGTGACTAGTTCACCGACACTTTCGCTCTCTTCGACTTCATCGTCCTCAATAATGTTGATGCCCATTTCAGACAACATCGACATCACGTCTTCGATCTGCTCGGACGACACTTGTTCAGGCGGTAACACGGTATTGAGCTGTTCGTAGGTGATGTAGCCACGTTCGCGCGCATCCGCGATCATCTTCTTGATCACGGTCTGGCTCATGTCGAGCGAGACATCCGCTTCTTGCTCTTCGAGCTTCACGTCGTCGTTATCTTTGAGTGCCATGGATGCTCCTGAAGATGCGGTCGAAGAGGGCGCTTTGGCTATATGGGATGGCCCAAGGCGAATCAAAGGCCTCGAAACGAATCAATAACGCGAATCACGGGAGGGGGAAGAGGCGCGGGGTGATTCTTTACGCTGCGGACAACTATCCACGGCGGTTTTTCCCCTTTTCAAAGCAAATACTGTCGAAGATACGGCGAAATTCTTCCAACACATCCTTGTCGATCGCCACACCGTTTGGCGCGATGATGCTTTCGCGGGACTTGCCTTGCGGTCCGACGAAAGCATCATCGCGAGCTTGGTTCAACTTGTGAAGGCGCCATGTCAGACCCTCATCAGCGACGCCTTCTATATCTTGAGCGGCTTCCTCGATCTCGCGCAGACGGCTACGTTCAGTAGTAAGAAAGAACAGATCGTAGGCAACCAAAAATTCAGCTTTCTCCAAATCGTCAAGCGGCTTGATAGCGAGGGCATTACGCACATACGGATGACTGAAGATGGATTCCACCACCTCGGGGCGTTGTTCAGTCAAAATGGCGCGGGGGTCATCAGCATCAACATGAATGAGCAAAAGGTCACGCAGCCGGTCATGGCCAGGACCAGTAAAATCGCAACACTCGAGTGCAGATTCAAAACGGGCAATTAAACGTGGATGTACCATCAACGTAGCAAGGATCACGGCCTCCCGAGATGCTTCTTCCGACCCACCCGTCTGCGCCAGAAGCGAGGCACGAGTTGAAAGCATGGGAACCACGGGGCGCATCGAGGCAAAGCGGCCCTTTGCACCCACAAATCCGCTGCTTTGACGCGGATTCCACTGACGAAAGGGCTTCGCCTCACGCCCAAAGAGCGTAAGGCGAAGCGCCTTAATCTCCTCGTTGTAATGGCCACGAATCAAAGGGTCAGTGATTTTGGACAGAGCGGCGCGCAGCTTTTTATCAAGCGCTGCTTTTCGCTCAGGGCTGTCGAAGACCTTGCCCTCGATTTCGCGCTGCCAAAACAGTTTCACCATGGGCTGCGCATCGTCAAGCACGCGCTGCATAGCAACAGCGCCTTGCGCCTTGATCAGATCATCGGGGTCTTGGCCCTGCGGCAGGACGGCAAAACGCAAACCCTTGCCTGCTTCCAAAATCGGGAATGCGAGATCAATCACACGCAGCGCAGCACGAATGCCTGCCGCATCGCCATCGAGCGCAATCACCGGCTCGTCGCTGATGCGCCAGAGGAGACGCAATTGGTCTTCGGTAACGGCTGTACCAAGCGGCGCAACGGTGGCGCGGAAACCAGCCTCAGACAACGCAATCACATCCATATAACCTTCAGCCACGATCAAGGGCAGGCCCTTACCGGCCGCCTCGCGTGCAGGACCTTGATTATAAAGGTTACGGCCCTTGTCGAAGAGTTCGGTTTCAGGACCGTTGAGGTATTTGGCCCGTGCGTTAGGATCAATCGCCCGCCCACCAAAGCTAATGGCACGACCACGACCATCGCGAATGGGAAAAATGATGCGACCACGGAAACGATCATAAGGGGCAGCGTTATCGTCGGGTTTGGCGCAAACACCAGAATCGACGATCAAGTCTGGGGCGATACCCTTTTGGGTCAGCGCGTGAAACAACCCTTGCCGCTGGTCGGGGGCGAAACCTATTTCCCAGCGATCCTGTGCTTCAAACGACATAGAACGCTTTTCGAGATAGGCACGGGCTTCGGCAGCGGCAGAAGTTTTAAGTTGCAGGCGGAACCACTTGACCGCCTCTTCCATCACCTCAACCAATTGCGTACGACGATCGGCCTTTTGGATAGCTTGCAAGTCGCGAGCAGGCATTTGCATCCCTGCCTCACGACACAGCGTTTCAACAGCTTCCATGAAAGAAAGATTGTCTTTTTCTTTCAGGAAGCTGACAACATCACCTTTGGCCTGGCAGCCAAAACAATAATAGAAGCCTTTACGGTCATCGACATGGAAGGAGGCAGTTTTTTCTTGATGGAAGGGACACGGTGCCCAAAAGTCACCCTTGGCCATGTTCGACTTGCGCATGTCCCATGTAACCTTGCGCCCCACGACTTGACTAAGCGTGACACGAGTGCGGAGTTCATCGATGAATCCATGCGGCAGTGACATGGATCTTATATCGGTCTGTAGCGCGCTTTAGTCAAATGGCAGGAAGAGTACCCCTTCGATTGCCGCAACCTACCACGAGCGCACCACCGCACGCATAAAAACATCCGGACAGGGTTGCATAACAGCACCGCCCATGAACATTTAAGCAGGTCAAAATGAGAATTTTCAATGAAAACCGTATCGAAAAGCCGGGCTTTCGGCAGTGTACAGGGCGTTTACATCACCCTTCCAATAAAAAAGCGCAGCTTAAAAGAACCGGTATTGATCGACCGCAGCACAGCGAACCAGTTCCTAGACCTGCCAAGGCCTAAAGCGATGCTAGAGCGCAGACTGGACGGATTGTTCCACATAGAAAATAGCTATGACTACTTCTTCATCTGGGCCTTCTTAGAAGCGCATGCTGCCTTCCGCACGGCAACGCTCCATGCCTAAGATCTTTATCGATGCTGACGCCTGCCCCGTAAAAATAGAGGCCGAACGGGTCGCGATCCGCCACGGGGTACGGATGCTGGTGGTGTCGAACGGCGGCATACGACCTTCAGAAAACCCACTGGTGGAAAGTATATTTGTTGCGACAGGGCCGGACGAGGCCGACAAATGGATCGCGGAACACGTGGAGCGGGGCGATGTGGTGGTGACGAGCGACATCCCCCTCGCTGCTATGGTAATTGCTGAGGGAGCAGTGGTCATCAAACACAATGGTGAGGTGCTAACGGAACGTAACATCGGTAACGTTCTTGCAACACGCAACCTGATGCAGGACCTTCGCAGCGCCGATCCCTTCCGACAAGACGGCGGACGTCCGTTTTCAAAAACTGACCGGTCACGCTTTCTGCAAATGCTTGAACGCGAATTGCGTGCGACCAAGGCGCCGGACTGAAAACTCGGACGCGACTACATGATCCGCGTCGCTTTCACATTTGGCTCAAACCTTGTTATACTGGCTCTAGATTTGCGCATAAGAACAACTAATTCAGGTTAACACAATTTAACAAACGGCTCATATCATTCGAAAGGGACGTATGGTCCAAAACATTAAGAAGTCATTTGGATTTTAAGGTTCTTTAATTTGGTCGGAGCGAGAGGATTCGAACCTCCGACCCCCTGCTCCCGAAGCAGGTGCGCTACCAGACTGCGCTACGCTCCGACCGTGCGCAGCGGGTTACAGACACCACACAGCCTTTGCAAGACCCATAGAAGATCAGACACCAGTTTCAGAAGTCCGAACGTCGTTCGAACAACCGCAGCCACACCCCAATGCACGACTGGATGCCGGTATCCAACCACGAACGACTCTCAAGCACTGGGCGATTAGTTGAAACTACCAGAGTTCCTTCGCGCAACAAGATATACAAACCCGAGACAATGATAATCAAACTGCCAACAGCGGTGTTCCAATCAAGAGATTCACCGAAAAACAACCAGCCGTAAAAAACCGCCCAAAGCATCTGTGAATATTGCATCGGGGCAACGATCACCGCGGGAGCGACACGATAGGCATAAATAGACAAAAGGCCAGCGATCAGCCCCATCGCCGCCATCATGCCCAGCATCCCCAAATGTTCGATCGGTATCGGCTTATAAAAGAAGGGCATCGCAGCGCCCATCACCAGAAAATTTGCCACCATAGGATAAAGCATCAACACAATGGACCGCTCGGCCTTACCCACCTTACGCACAATCACCCAAGTCAAGGCCCCAAATGTCGCCACCGACAACGCCGCCAGATGACCAAGACTGAAATCCACCTCACCTGGTTGCAGCACGACCAACACCCCTAGCAAACCGACAAAAACCGCAATGCCACGGGACCACCCGATCTGTTCACCTAAAAGCGGTATCGCCAGCAGCGTAATCAGGATCGGCATCGCAAAGAAGATCGCATAGCACTGCGCCATCGGAAGAACCGAAAAAGCATAGAAGCCGCCAAGGCCCATCAGCACAGCCGAAACGGTGCGGATCATCGTCCACCATGGATGTTTGGGGATCAGCGTTCCGTCCGTACGATCGCTCATCAGCATGATGGTAATCAAAGGAAAGCCCAAAAGTCCGGCGAAGAAGATAATTTGGAATGGTGCGTAACTGGCCCCCAGAAACTTCACGATCACATCATGCGTGGCATAGACCCCAAACGAAGCAAGGGACAAGAGTGCGCCGCGCAGGTTACTGTGCATGGGATGGTCCGTCTCTGGGTTTGAGTAAAACCGTTACCATACTCCTTTAGGTTCCCTTACCTCCCCTGCGCAAGACAAAGAGAATAGGATCCCGCCCCTTTTGCAAAACTCAGAGCGATGCGTCGAGCACCGCAACGATCGCGTCGCCCATTTGGCTCGTCGATACAGGCTTGCCACCTTCCAATCCCATCAGATCAGCAGTGCGCACACCATCAGCCAGCACCTTTTCTACAGCCTTTTCAACCCGAGTCGCCTCATCACCCATGTCAAAGGAGTAGCGCAGCGCCATGGCAAAAGACAAAACACAAGCGATGGGATTTGCCTTACATTGACCTGCAATATCGGGGGCAGAGCCATGCACGGGCTCGTACAACGCCTTAGGACGGCCATTCTCCATTAACGAACCCAGCGAAGCCGAGGGCAACATACCAAGCGATCCAGTCAGCATCGCAGCCATATCAGACAGCAAGTCACCAAACAGATTATCGGTCACAATCACATCAAACTGCTTAGGCCAGCGACATAGCTGCATCGCACCCGCGTCAGCATACATATGGCTAAGATCGACATCAGAATATTCCTTGTCGTGCACTTCTTGCACGACCTGACGCCACAGAATACCCGATTCCATGACATTAGCCTTCTCCATTGAGCAGACCTTGTTATTACGTCGGCGGGCAAGTTCAAAAGCCGACCTTGCCACACGGGCTATTTCCGATTCCGTGTAACGCTGAGTATTAATGCCTACACGCTCGTTGTCCTCTATTACGATACCGCGCGGTTCCCCAAAATAAACACCACTGGTCAACTCGCGTACAATTACAATATCCAGACCCGCAACAACATCCTTCTTCAGCGATGAAAAATCGGCCAGCGCATCGAAGCATTGGGCGGGGCGCAGGTTCGAGAACAGGTCCATCTCTTTTCTCAAACGCAGCAAGCCGCGTTCCGGCTTCACACTAAAATCCAGCACATCATATTTTGGCCCGCCCACAGCACCCAGCAAAACCGCGTCGACCTCTTGCGCCTTAGCCATAGTGGCATCGGTCAGGGGCGTACCATGTACATCATAGGCACAGCCACCCACCAAATCCTCGGTCACATCAAAGATGATGCCACGCCTATTGCCAAACCAACCAATGATCTTTTTGACCTCGGCCATAACTTCAGGGCCAATACCATCACCGGCGAGGATAAGAATCGAGGGATTTGCCACGAGGCGTACTCCTACAAAACACAAGAATTCATTGGCCGTGACCTAGCCGCTTGCCCCCTGCTCGGTCAAGATAACTAAAGGAGCGCCCTTTCAGGCGCATCACATATCTCATGGAACGGTCTGGTTCAGACCCAAGGTCGCGTCATAGCAGTTTTTGTCTCGTAAGCGTCTATCAAGGCGGCCTTTTCCAGCGTCAAACCAATATCATCGAGCCCATTAATAAGGCAGTGCTTTAGGTGGCTATCAACGGCGAAGCCGAATATCTGCCCATCTGAAGTGGTCACGGTCTGGCTCAACAAATCGATCGTGATCCGCGCATTGGCTCCCTTCCCCGCATCGGCCATCACCACATCAACTGCATCCTGCGGCAAGACAATGGGCAAGATGCCATTCTTGAAGCAGTTGTTGAAAAAGATATCGGCAAATCTGGTCGAGATCACACAGCGGATACCAAAGTCCAAGAGCGCCCAAGGTGCATGCTCGCGGCTCGACCCACAACCAAAGTTGTCACCCACAACAAGAATTTCCGCTTTACGATAAGCAGGCTGGTTCAGCACAAAATCCGAAATCTCAGCCCCGTCTTGATTATAGCGCATCTCGTCGAACAAATTCTTACCAAGCCCCGACCGCTGAATGGTCTTGAGAAACTGTTTTGGGATGATCATATCCGTGTCTATGTTGACCAGCGGCATAGGTGCTGCAATGCCGGTAAGCGTGGTAAATTTCTGCATGGCTCTATTCCTTACACGGCTTCCAGCATCAGTTCGCGCACATCCGTCAGACGGCCCGTAATCGCCGCTGCCGCCGCCATTCCGGGCGACAGAAGGTGCGTGCGGCCACCGCGGCCCTGACGCCCCTCGAAGTTGCGATTAGAAGTCGCAGCACAGCGCTCGCCCGGTTGCAACTGGTAGGGGTTCATCGCCAAACACATTGAACATCCTGCCAAACGCCATTCGAAACCTGCGTCGATGAAAATTTGCGCCAAACCTTCTTCTTCAGCCTGTGCACGAACCAGACCCGAGCCTGGCACAATCATTGCACGTTTGACCTTAATCTTCTTGCCCTTCAGAATCGCAGCTGCAACCCGCAAATCTTCGATCCGACCGTTTGTGCAAGAACCGATGAAAACAGTGTCAATCTCAATCTCAGAAAGTTTCTGACCGGGCGTCAGGCCCATGTATTCCAGCGAACGTTTCACAGCCTCGACTTTGCCGCCGCTAAAATCCTCAGGCGAAGGCACAAAACCGGTAATCGGCAGCACATCTTCGGGACTAGTACCCCATGTCACGACAGGCACGATATCCTCGCCCTTGATCGTGACAACCTTGTCAAAATGTGCACCTTCATCACTAAAAAGCGTCTTCCAGTAGGCCAGAGCTGCTTCCCATTTCGCACCCTTCGGCGCATGAGGACGACCCATAACATAGGTAAAAGTCTTTTCATCCGGCGCGATCAAACCAGCGCGAGCACCACCTTCGATGGCCATATTACAAACGGTCATACGACCTTCCATCGACAGATCGCGGATCGCCTGACCACAATATTCGATTACATATCCAGTACCGCCCGCCGTACCGGTCTTGCCGATCACCGAAAGGGTAATATCCTTGGCGGTCACGCCCGGACGCAAGGATCCGGTGATTTCCACCTTCATATTCTTGCCCTTACGCTGGACCAACGTCTGAGTTGCCAGCACGTGTTCCACCTCGGATGTACCAATCCCATAAGCGAGCGAGCCAAAAGCACCATGCGTGGCTGTATGACTGTCACCGCAAACCACAGTCATACCCGGCAAGGTCCAACCCTGCTCAGGACCGACAATATGTACGATACCCTGACGCACATCCGAGACAGGATAATAATTTATCCCAAAGTCCTTGGCATTTTTATCGAGTGCGGCCACTTGAATACGGCTGTCCTCGTTCATCGTCACCGCATTGGCACGGTCGAGCGTAGTGGGCACGTTATGATCCGGCACGGCGATGGTCTTTTGAGGAGCCCGGACCTTGCGACCTGTCATTCGCAACCCATCAAAAGCTTGCGGAGAGGTCACTTCATGAACGAGGTGACGGTCAATATACAAAAGACAGGTCCCGTCTTCGGCCTGATGGACGACATGGTCGTCCCAGATTTTATCATAAAGGGTACGCGGCGCAGCGATCATGGTTCTATCTCGATTTTGAAATGGGAAAAGTCAAAGGTGCACGCGCAGGCGCGTGTAAGCACACTTCAGTGAAGTCGTGCCAGAATAGACCGGCTTTCACGGCTAAACCGCCAAGGCAAGCGCACACGGTCATCCATATCAAAAAAGCGTATCATGGGCGAGTTGATACGCTCAAATCTCTTACTAGGCAAGCTAGCTGTAGAACAGGAGCGGGAAAAACACTAGGAAACGGATACTATGACTAGGCCTGTTAATCACGATGCTTGGAACGGAAATGACAAATATACGAGCTACAAAATACCGCCCACGACTACCCGTGTGCCAACCCGATTTCGTTAGATAAACGCCAGTCAAAGCCAGCGCATAACCCGGATTTTCGGACCAAATATCGCGTCACCCATCATAAACCAGCGTCACCAAGTCTTAGATCACATCCGCTCCCTACGGCATCCACGCCGCTCCTATAATCTTTAGCACTAGGCCCTGCGCCAGCGTCGACGGAAGAGTAAAGGCAGAAAAACGGCGATTTTCACCACAAGCACAATACCACTTGCACAAGGATCCCAACCCTTCGCGCATTAGCTAATAGAGCATAAATATTTAACGAAAACACAAAAACCTTAGCGACGCTTACGCTCCATTTTCCGCTTCATTTTAATATCCCATGGCGAGAACTTTCCAGGCTTACGCGGCGCATAACCGCGCCGCTTAGGCACCTTACCCTGCGCCAATGCCGAACCTTCCAGCGTCAGAAGTTCCAAGACCAACCCGCCTGTCACGGGCATTGCTTGTGCTAGGCGCGTCGTGACGCGCTGGCCGATGCGGATGGTCTGGCCGGTATCGGCACCCGTCAAAACTTGCAAATCCTGATCATAATGAAAAAATTCGCGGCCCAGCTCACGGATCGGGATAAACCCATCCGCACCAGTTTCGTCAAGCTTCACAAAAACGCCAAAGTGTCGCACACCTGAAATCCGACCCACAAATTCTGCCCCCACGCGGTCAGACAGATAGGCCGCCAAATAACGATCAGTCGTATCACGTTCCGCCGCCATCGACCGCCGCTCCGCATCAGAGATTTGCTTCGCAGTCTCTTCCAGCGCTTCAACATCTTGTGCCGAAAGCCCGTCACTGCCCCAGCCGTACCCCGCTATCAGCGCCCTATGCACGATCAAGTCAGAATAACGCCGAATAGGCGAAGTAAAATGCACATAGCTCCGCAGCGCCAGCCCAAAGTGGCCGAAGTTCTGCGGATGATAATAAGCCTGCGTCATCGACCGCAGGGTCGAAATATTCAAAAGTTCATCAAATTCCGTCCCCTGCGCTTGGCTCAGTAAGCGATTCAAGTGCGCAGGCTTCAGCACCTGCCCCTTGGCCAGCGTAAAACCCGACGCCTCAGCCACCTCGCGCAACGCGTCCATCTTGTCGACGCTTGGCTCTTCGTGCACGCGAAAGAGCAAAGGCTTCTTCAACAGCGTCAATTCCTCCGACGCCGCAACATTGGCAAGAATCATGAGCTCCTCAATCAGCTTGTGCGCATCAAGCCGTTCGCGAAAATCGACTGACAGCACCTTGCCCTCGTCCGACAACACAATCTTGCGCTCGGGTAGATCAAGTTCCAGCGGCTGACGAATAGCCCGCGCCCGCTTAATAGCCTCGTAAGCTGCGTAAAGCGGCGCGATTACGTGTTCCACCAAGGAGGCACAAAGATCATTCTGTCGCCCGTCTACAGCCGCCTGAACCTCGCCATAATGCAAAGATGCCGCCGACCGCATCAACCCGCGCACAAAACGATGGCCAATCTTGACACCATCGGCATCCAGCTTCATCCGCACCGCGATACACGGACGGTCGACCCCTTCGTGCAAACTGCACAGATCACCCGACAGTGTATCGGGCAGCATAGGCACCACACGATCCGGAAAATATGTAGAATTACCGCGTTTGCGCGCCTCACGATCCAGATTCGACTGGGGGCGCACATAATAGGCGACATCGGCAATCGCCACCCAGACAATATGCCCACCCGGATTAGCGGGATCAGGATCGGGTTCAGCAAAAACCGCATCGTCATGATCGCGAGCATCCGACGGATCAATGGTCACCAAGGACAGAGCGCGCAAATCCTCACGCCCGTCCAGCGATACGGGAAGAGCGCAATCGGCCTCAGCTATAACGGCATCAGGAAAACGATCGGGAATGCCGTGCTGGTGAATGGCAATCAGGCTGACCGCACGTGGCGCTGTCAAATCACCCAACCGTGCAGTGATCTTAGCCTGCGGCAGCCCCAGCCGCTTCAATTCCATGCGTTCCGCCTCGACCAGTTCTCCGTCACGTGCGTCAAGCGTATCATCGCGGCCCACGCACCATTCTTTGTCGACACCCTTGTCGACAGGAACGATGCGCCCCCCATCGACCTCGGCTCGAAATACGCCCAACACCTTCAGCGGATTCGACCCGAGCTGCCGGATTAACCGCGCTTCGTAGATGTAGTCAGCCATATCAACCTTGGTCAAACGGGCAAGAATGCGATCCCCCGCACCGAGAGCAGGATCGCCTTTTTTTGCAATGAACAAGATACGGGGGGGGGCATCCTCGCCCGTCCACTCCATCGGCTTTAGGAAGAGATCGCCCGCTTCATCCGGCGGCAACACCGTCAGCAGCGTCACCGGTGGCAAGCCTCCCGAATCGCGAAACACCCGCCGTTTACGCACCACGCCGCCTTCATCTTTGAGTTCACGCAAGATGCGCTTCAACTCGATTAGCCCTGCGCCCTTAATACCGAAGGCCTTGGCAATATCGCGCTTTTCTCCTTGTCCTGGATTCGCGGCAATCCAGTGGCGGACCTGGTCTTTTGTCGGAAGCTGGTTCATCCACAGGCGTTAACATAACTAGCCGCGAAAGACCACAACAGGGCCCAAAAAACTACCCAAAACAAAGTTTCACACTCCGGAAAATCATTTTGAACCGCAATCGAATAAGCAACCTGATATCCTAGATAGCAAATCCTAATTCGTTTGTAAAAAATTCAACCGTACTGAAAGAATAGGAAAAGATAATAACACCACCACCTAACACAAGATCATTACCGTTAACAGTAATCGTACCAAAAGAAGGTTGCTCTTCACGTTTATAGACCAGTTTACTGTTTTCGACAGTAAAGACATCCAGCACCTACGCCCCATCAAAAAAAGCAGCGACTGCTTTTTCTTCTTTTCATACATTGAACATATGCTCTTCTTCTGAACCATAAGCAAAGTAAGCGCACAAAGGACAGACACTGCAACAAGACCGATACGACCAAGTCATATCCTGTCGAAGACGTTAGCAACGTCCCGCTCTTCAGCACAAAATTCGGCACAAAGATTTTTTTGACCAAAGGTTAAATTCTGTTAAGGTTAATATTCATGACAGACGCTGCCCTCGGCCCTAGTGTCCGCAGGGAGGCGGGATACGGGGGAGCTATGCTTGATCTACTTGTCAGAGCGGGTCGGTTGCCATCGGGCAAAACTCCAGTAGACATAGCCATAAAGAATGGCCGCATCTCCGAAATCTCTCCCCGTATCGACGCAACCGCAGGACGGGTGATCGACGCAGGCGGAAGGCTAGTTGCACCCCCCTTCGCCGACCCACATTTTCACATGGATGCCACGCTTTCGCTCGGCCTACCACGGCTCAACCGTTCGGGTACGCTTTTAGAAGGCATCGCGCTCTGGGGCGAATTAAAACCACTCCTGACCGTCGAAGCGGTCATGGAACGGGCACTGCGCTACTGCGACCTTGCGGTATCGCAAGGTCTTTTGGCAATCCGCACCCATGTTGATGTCTGTGACGACAAACTCACTGCAGTCCAAGCGCTGTTGCAAGTAAAAAAACAAGTCGCCTCCTACATCGACCTGCAACTCGTAGCCTTCCCGCAAGACGGGCTTTTCCGAGATCCAACCGCCCACACAAACCTGCTCCGAGCACTCGAGATGGGTGTCGATGTGGTAGGCGGTATACCACATTTCGAACGCACTATGCAGGCAGGTACCGACTCTGTCCGTACGCTATGCGAAATCGCAGAAAAGCGCGGCCTTCAAGTTGATCTGCACTGCGACGAAAGCGACGACCCGTTTAGCCGCCATATCGAAACACTGGCTGCCGAAACCGTCCGCTTAGGACTGCAAGGTCGCGTTGTAGGCAGCCATTGCACCTCAATGCATTCAATGGACAATTACTACGCCTCCAAGTTGATTCCACTAATCGCCGAAGCGCAATTACACATCGTCCCCAATCCGCTGATAAACATCACCCTGCAAGGCCGCTCCGACACCTACCCCAAACGCCGCGGCATGACTCGCGTTCCAGAATTGCGTGCAGCGGGGGTAAACGTAGCTTTTGGGCAGGACTGCACGATGGACCCGTGGTATCCACTCGGTTCCGCCGACATGTTGGAAGTAGCAAATATGGGCATCCACGCCGCCCCCATGACCTCCCGGGAAGCAATGAGTTGGGCCTTTACCTCAGTCACCGCGAACGGATATCTTGCTATGGGCCTGCCCGACCCAACCTTACGCGTAGGCGGTCCTGCCAGCATGATTATCCTGCAAGCCCGAGACCCGATTGAAGCCGTGCGAATGCGCGCCACCCGCCTTACCGTGATCCGGGAGGGCCGCGTGCTTGCTGAAACCGCGCCACGACTAGCCCAACTCTCACTACCCGGCAGGCCCAAAGAACTAGACCCTGCCGATTACGCGCCAATTGCCGAAGGCTAAGAAGCTCCACAAAAACAAACCAACGGAGAAAGATGCCATGACCTTATCGACTACACGCCGCACGCTTCTGATCGGGGCCGCATCGACGTTCGCGCTACCCGCCTATATACGCCCCGCCACCGCCCAAACCATGATCAAGGTCGCATGCATCCACGCTTCGGCAGTGGAGAACGCATGGAATTCGCGCATCCACGCCGCCATGCAATCCGCAGCTGCCGACGGACTAATCCAATATGAATTCTCCGAAGGCGTCGCCGCAACCGACTACCCCCGAGCCATGCGCGAATATGCCGAAGGCGGCGCAAGACTGATCTGGGGTGAAGGCTATGCCGTCGAAGCCGAGGCCCGAGCAGTCGCCGCCGATTACCCCGAAACCGCATTCCTGATGGGATCGTCAGGCGGACCAAAAGGCGACAATTTCGGCGTCTTCGGCACACGCAACCACGAAGCCGCCTATCTGGCAGGCATGGTGGCCGGCGTGATGTCCAAGACCAACACCTTCGGTTCGGTCGGCGGCTACCCAATCCCCGAAGTGAACCTTCTAATCAACGCCTTCCGCATGGGCGTGAGTGAAGTCAACCCCGACGCCAAATTCCTCAACAGCTTCATCGGCGCATGGTTCGATCCCGCCAAAGCCAAGGAAGCAGCCATAGCCCAGATCGACGGCGGTGCCGATATTCTGTTTGGAGAACGCATCGGCACAGCAGACGGCGCTGCGGAACGTGGCGTAAAAGCCATCGGCTCACTAATTGACTACACCCCACGCTATCCAGGTACAGTTTTTGCCAACGCCATCTGGAACTACCGTCCCACCATCGACGCCATCGTGGCCGATATAGTGACGGGCAAACCGGTCGGACGCGACTACACCGAGTATTCCTTCATGAAATACGGCGGAAACGAGCTGATTTATGTCACAGCCGACGTGCCCGCCGATGCCCTACCAGCGATGGAAAAGAAAAAAACTGCCATCATCTCCGGCAGCTTCGAAGTTCCGATAGACGCCAATGAGCCTACCTGATCTTGCAAGACACAAGGTCCCTTGCTCCCAACATCACCTCGGGCGCGCTCTCCGCGTCCGGGATGATAAAAGCTAATCTGAACAAAGACAAAAAGACACGTGACTTCGTGTCCATCGCAAAGCTTAATCCCGCCATTGTCCGTACAAGGGCGGCGCTACAACCGCAGGAAGTTTTTGACGGTACTCACTTGCTCGGCAAAAGCCTCGGCTCGGATAACGCAGGACTTTCGTCCACCGCCGGATTGGAAGCATTTTTTCGTAAGTATCGAGACCGCCAACCTTTTAATCATCATCATCCGCCTCGCTGCGGCGCTATCCCCTATAAAATCTACCTCTTTCCTATCGTAGGGCATCAATGACCAACCCAAGCCCAGTTCTGGAACTCGACGGCATCACCAAACGCTTCGGCGCGCTTGTTGCCAACGACAACATCTCATTGTCTCTCGCCAAAGGCGAAGTGATTGCGCTCTTAGGAGAAAACGGCGCGGGCAAGACCACGCTAATGAACATCCTATTTGGTCATTACGCAGCCGACGCGGGCGGAGTACGTGTGAACGGCAAACTGCTCCCCTCCGGCACACCTAGGGCTGCTATCGCAGCAGGGGTCGGCATGGTCCACCAGCATTTTACACTGGCGGGAAACCTAACCGTGCTCGAAAACATCATCATCGGTGCGCAATCTCTCTGGTCAGCCAGCCTCAAAATTAATGCTGCCACTGCTCGCATCCGCGAGATTTCCGCTACCTTCGGCCTGCCGGTCGATCCCGCAGCTCGCGTGACCGACCTTTCGGTAGGCGAACAGCAGCGCGTCGAAATCCTTAAGGCGCTCTTTCGTGATGCCCGCATCTTAATTCTCGACGAGCCGACCGCCGTTCTAGCCCAAGCCGAAGCAGAACAACTCTTCCGCATCCTGCGCAGCATGGCCGAAGGCGGATTGTCGATTATCTTCATCAGCCACAAACTACACGAAGTAATGAGCGCCTCCGACCGCGTTGTCGTCCTACGCGGCGGCAAGGTCGTAGCCGAACGCAAAACCGCCGACACAACTCCAGCCGAACTTGCCGAACTCATGATTGGCCGCGCCGTATCACGACCCAAACGGCAGGCCCATGCCGCAGGCGCACCCATCGTCACCGCACGCAGCCTATCGGTCAGCCAAGGCGGCGGTATGCACCTTGACTCCGTCGACTTCGACGTAGCTGAGGGTGAAATCCTCGGCATTATAGGCGTCTCGGGCAATGGTCAGGCCATGCTAGGCCGCGTGCTTTCAGGCCTAGCCCGTGCCGATGCGGGCACCATCACGTTCCAAGGCCAAGATATCTCGCGCATCACCCCGCGCCAAGCTGTGCGTCTAGGGCTGGGGCGTATACCCGAAGATCGCCATGCCGAAGGTGTGGTGGGCGATCTTGCCCTATGGGAAAACGCCGTGCTCGAACGCCTACCAGAAATATCGCGCTGGGGTTTTGTGAGCCGAGCACTGGCCCGCGAACGCACCGCCGCCCTAATAAGTCGCTTTGACATCCGCGGCGCAACCCCCAACACGCGCACGCGACTTCTCTCTGGCGGCAACATGCAAAAGCTTATCCTTGGCCGCAACATTACCGCCAAACCGCGCTTCCTATTGGCCAACCAGCCCACCCGAGGTTTAGATGAAGGCGCCATCGCCGCCATCCACTCCGAACTTTTACAAGCCCGAGCTGAAGGGGCCGCCATCTTACTCATCACCGAAGATCTAGACGAGGCCATAGGCTTGTCCGACCGTCTTCAGTCCATCGTCAAAGGGCGGCTATCCACTCCCATTCCCGCTGAAAAAGCCGATGCCCGCGTCCTCGGCCTGATGATGGCAGGCGTATGGACCACAGCACAGCAAGGTGCCAAACATGCAACTTGAACGACGCGAGGATATCTCGCTTACCGCCCTGTTCATAGCGCCATTCGCCGCGATCGCTCTGGCGCTGGTGCTTTGCACAGGCCTGATCGCAATGGCAGGCGTCAGCCCACTGACAGCCTATGCCGAAATGCTACACGGAGCCTTCGGCTCACGTCTGTCAATAACCGAAACCTTCACCCGCGCCTCACCACTCATACTGACCGGCCTTGCCGCAGCCGTGGCTTTCCGGGCTCGCCTATGGAATATTGGGGGCGAAGGGCAGTTCTACATGGGAGCTCTCGTCACGGCCGCCTTGGGCCATTCGATCGTGACCGCGCTGCCGCTGCCACTTGCATGGTTGGTGCTGGCGATAGCAGGCATGGCAGCAGGGGCAATGATGCTTCTAATTCCCACGATCTTGCGCCTGCGCTTCGGCGTGGACGAAGTAGTGACAACCATGCTCCTAAACTTCGTGGTCATCCTCTTTATAGGCCTAATGGTTGAAACCGTGCTAAAAGACTCGATGGCCTTTGGCTGGCCACAATCAGTACCGGTCGCCTCGTCCCTACGCCTGCCCAACCTCGTGCCCCGCTCGCGCCTACATGTCGGGCTAATCCTTGCGGTTCTAGTAGTTCTAGTGGTCTGGCTGGTGCAGGCGCGCACGGTCTTTGGCACCGAAACACGGGCTGCAGGCCTCAACCCACGCGCCGCAGCATTTGCAGGCGTGCCACTGACCACCACGCTAATCAAGGTGGCAGCACTTTCGGGTGGCCTTGCAGGCCTTGCAGGTGTTATCCAAGTACTTGGTCCGATGGGATACGTCACCACCACTATGTCCCCCGGCTACGGCTATGCAGGCATCGTGGTCGCCATGCTCGCAGCCCTCCACCCCCTCGGCGTGATAGCAGCCTCACTCTTTGTTGCCACAGTCTTTGTAGGAGCCGATGCCATGAGCCGCACCACCGGCGTGCCCTCTTTCATCGCTAATGTCATCATGTCGGTCGCACTCCTTGCCATGTTGACAGCCCTTTTGTTTACAACCTACCGGGTGCGGCGATGATCGAAACGCTCGATATTCTAACCAACGCCGGCCTCTGGGCCGCGGTATTGCGAATTGCTACACCGCTAATTTTTGGCGTTCTGGGTGCGCTGATTTGCGAAAGGACAGGGGTACTAAACCTCGGTATAGAAGGCATCATGACGCTAGGCGCAATGACCGGCTGGCTGACCGTATACTGGGGCGGCGATCTTTGGACAGGCCTTGTAATGGCAGTAGTCGCAGGCATGGTGATAGGCTGGCTTCACGCAATGCTCACCGTACCATTAGGCCTCTCGCAACACGTATCTGGCCTTGGTATCACACTCTTGGCCTCGGCCCTGTCCTATTATCTCTACCGCCTCTGGGTGCAGGTCGGCGACCTACCGCCCACAATCGAGCCCTTTAGGCCGTGGCCCGTCCCTGTCCTCTCCTCTATCCCATTTTTAGGCACGGCGCTCTTCAACCAAATGCCCCCCACCTACCTCGCACTCGCAATGGTCGTTCTGGTTACGTGGGTGCTAAACCACACTCCCCTCGGGCTTGCGCTACGCATGACCGGCGAAAACCCCCACGCGGTCGAAGCACAAGGCCTAAATCCAATCCGCATTCGCATCTGGACAGTCATGATCGGATCGGGACTAATGGCGCTTGGCGGAGCTTTCCTAACCACAGGTGCATTCAACAGTTTCTTCCCAGAGATGGTGCAAGGACGCGGTTGGATCTGCATCGCGATCGTAGTCTTCGCCTCATGGCGACCAGGCAAGGCTCTACTCGGCGCAATCCTATTTGCCCTGTTTGACGCCTTCCAGCTGCGCCTGCAAAACTCGATCGAAGGTATTCCCTACCAATTGTTCCTGATGGCACCCTACCTTCTGTCAATTCTTGCTCTAATCCTCGTCGCCCGCCGCGCCCGCGTACCCGAAGCGCTCATGCAGCCTTATCGACGCGGCGAGCGCTGAGACAAAATCTTGGATCAAATACTCCAAGGTTTGTAGCAAAACACCTCATCCACTGCCACTAACCCGCTATCAACGTTGAAAGAATCTTCTTGACATTGTCACTATCCCAATGTGCGTCTCC
>JADZAO010000048.1 GCA_020852535.1 Paracoccaceae bacterium
CGATGGGTAATCTGAACGCGATGGCGATAGAGTCGGTCGGTAAGTTTCTGCTCTGAGCACTATCCGTTCCAGTGTTCACCACTAAAGCCATTAAACTTGCTTGTCTTATAGTTAAGGCTTCGAGAGAGGATGTCTACTAGATAGAGACGTCGGCCTTCCATTTTATTCAGAGTATATTGGATATAGGCCCTGCTTTCGTCTGTAAATTCATGCCTCCACCTTTTGCATGACCACCTTTTCGGCCAGATCACGGGCGATAGCGAAGGCGCCCTTAATGCGGTCAGACTCAGATTTCCAATCGCGCAACATAACAATTTTATTTCCGTTTACCTTTGCATCAGGATCGGCCCTGATGAAATCGACCAGCCCCGCCGGATTGGAAAATTTGTCGTTATGGAACCTCACGGTTGCACCTTTTGGCCCTGCGTCTAGGCGACTTATGCCGGCGCGTTTACACATGGATTTAATACGCACGATCAGAAGGAGAGTGTTTACTTCCTTTGGTAGTGCACCAAAGCGGTCGATGAGTTCGGCGGCAAAGCCTTCAAGTTCTACTTTTGTGGTGAGTGAGGATAACCGACGGTAAAGGTCGAGGCGCACATCAAGGTCAGTGACGTAGTCTTCGGGGATGAGGACCGGAACGCCAAGGTTGATCTGTGGTGCCCACTGGTCATCAATGGAAGAAAGAGCAGAAAGCTCACCCGATTTGATCTTGGCGATCGTGTCTTCCAGCATCTGCTGATAAAGTTCGTAGCCGACTTCTTTGATATGTCCGGACTGCTCTTCGCCTAGCAAATTACCCGCTCCGCGCAGATCAAGGTCGTAGGAGGCAAGGTTTAAACCCGCGCCAAGGCTATCAATACTCCCGAGAAGGCGCAGTCGTTTAATGGCCTGCGCAGTAAGCGGTGCACGGGGTTTGGTAGTGAGAAAGCAATAGGCACGGTTCTTGGAGCGCCCTACCCTACCTCTGATTTGGTAGAGCTGTGACAAGCCGAACATATCAGCGCGGTGAATGATCATCGTATTTGCAGTGGGGATGTCGAGACCTGACTCGACGATCGTGGTCGAAAGTAGAATGTCATATTTTCCATCGTAGAATTCGTTTACCCGCTTATCGAGATCGCCTGCGGCGAGTTGGCCTTGGGCTATAACATAGCTACATTCAGGCACGTGGTTGCAGAGAAAATCCTCGATTTCCGGCAGATCAGAGATGCGCGGGACGACGATGAATGACTGGCCACCGCGATAGCGTTCGCGCAGCAAAGCCTCGCGCAAGGTAATACTATCAAACTCCGAAATGTAGGTGCGGATGGCAAGGCG
This sequence comes from Paracoccaceae bacterium, assembly GCA_020852535.1. Classification (GTDB taxonomy): domain Bacteria; phylum Pseudomonadota; class Alphaproteobacteria; order Rhodobacterales; family Rhodobacteraceae; genus Paragemmobacter. The sequence goes on from JADZAO010000048.1 coordinate 1,321, forward strand.
ATCAACGGGAGGAGTCGCGATGATCGATAAGTCACGCACGCCGGTAAGTGAGAGTTGCAGAGTGCGCGGGATCGGCGTGGCTGTGAGCGTGAGAACGTGAATTTCAGAGCGCATTTCTTTTAGGAGCTCTTTATGGGTCACGCCGAAATGCTGTTCTTCATCTATAATTAGCAGACCGAGAGATTTGAAACGGACGCCCTTGGCAAGCAGCGCATGAGTACCAACGCAAATGTCGACCGAACCATCGGCAAGTCCTTCACGGGTGGTGTTGGCATCTTTCTGGCTAATAAGACGCGACAGTGAACGGACGTTGATAGGAAACCCGCGGAAGCGTTCTGAAAAGCTGCGATAATGCTGGCGAGCAAGGAGCGTGGTGGGGCAGATCACAGCGACCTGCATTCCAGTAAGAGCTGCTATGAAGGCTGCGCGCATCGCCACCTCGGTTTTGCCAAAGCCCACATCTCCGACGATGAGGCGGTCCATCGGGTGGCCGGATTTGAGATCGGCCACGACATCAGCGATGGCGGAAAGCTGGTCATCGGTTTCGGCATAAGGAAAGCGAGCTGCGAAAGATTCCCATAAAGAGTGAGGTGCCTCTAAGATAGGGGCATGGCGTAGGCTACGTTCGGCGGCGATACGCATAAGACGGTCGGCAATTTCGCGAATGCGTTCTTTTAACTTGGCCTTCTTGGCCTGCCATGCACCGTTCCCCAAGCGGTCGAGTAACCCTTCCTCATGGCCATAACGCGACAGGAGTTCGATGTTTTCGACCGGCAGGTAGAGTTTTGTCTCCTCAGCATATTCCAACGCTACGCAGGCGTGAGGAGCGCCTAGCGCAGTAATAGTTTCAATACCTAGATAGCGTCCGATCCCGTGTTCAACATGGACAACTAGATCGCCGGAAGTAAGAGTTTCAGCGTCACGCAGGAAGTTCTCGGCTTTTCGTTTTCGTTTGAGTTTACCAACGAGGCGATCACCAAGAATATCTTGTTCCGAAATCACAACAAGGCCTGGTGCAGTAAAACCGGCTTCCAAGGCCCATACCATAAGGTAGAGATTTCCTTTCTCATCTTTGGCAACGTCGCGGAAATCCTTGGCGTGTTTAGCCCCAGTGACGCCCTGATCTTGTAATAGTCCTTCTAGGCGTTCGCGAGAACCTTTGGACCAAGACGCGATAATAACGTTTCCCTCTTGCAAGGACTTCTTAAGGTAGTCAGCCAATGAATTGAAAAGATTTGTATTTTCTTGTTGGCGTTCGGGCGCAAAATTGCGGCCAATTCGGCCTTTGGCATCGAGTACATTCGGACCAGGGGCCTGAGGATTGGGAGAAAACTGAACGGTCCGGTGGGGAGAAATTGTTGTCTCCCATGCTGAATCGTCCAGATAGAGAAGTTCTGGAGCGCAGGGTTTGTAGACAGAATCAAACCTGTTTTTGGCGTTCAGCGCCTCTCGCCGGGCATCATATTGGTCTTCGATGCTTTCCCAGCGCGACAGGCGGGCGGGAGTAAGCTGGTCGTCTAGTAGGACAGTAGCGTTAGGTAAGTAGTCAAACAGAGTTTCTAAGCCTTCGTAAAAGAAGGGGAGCCAATGTTCCATTCCCTGATGCTTTCGGCCTGCGGAAATGGCTTCGTAGAGAGAATCTTCTGTGCCCGTTGCGCCGAACGTAATGCGGTAGGTCTGACGAAAGCGAGTGATTGCAGCTTCGTCGAGGATAACCTCTGACATGGGGACAAAGTCTATGGACGAGAGCTTTTCAGTGGTGCGTTGGGTTCCGGGATCAAAGCGACGTATGCCGTCGAGTACGTCACCGAAGAAGTCGAGACGAATGGGCGAACGAGAACCTGGGGGCCAAATGTCGATGATGCCGCCGCGCAGGGCGTAATCGCCAGGCTCCGCCACGATGGACGATGGCGAAAAACCCATTCTTACAAGGAAGTTCTTGAAGCGGGCTTCATCAACGCGGTCACCTATACGGGCAGAAAAGACGGCATCACTTATCACGTCCCGTGCTGGCAGGCGCTGGGTGGCGGCCGAGAATGTGGTTAGTAGAACGAAAGCTTCTTTGATCCCATCAGCAAGGGCGGCAAGCGTGGCCATGCGACGGGCAGAAATCTCGAGGTTGGGCGAGACCCGGTCATAGGGCAGACAATCCCATGCCGGCAGCTCCAACACCACGGCTTTGGGGGCCATTACAGATAGCGCAGCCCGCATCGCATCGGCCCGTTTATCGTCACGGGCGATGTGAATAATGGGCTGGCCCTTAGCTAGTTCATTGGCGAGAAGGTGGGCATCATAGCCCTCAGGCGCGCCACCGAGGAGAATTTTTGGACTTGTCTGCATAGGCTTGACTTAACTGTCCCTGCAGCGGGGTCAAGCGCTAGCCGTAAAAATGCGTTAGAAGGTTTTGGTATATACCAAATATGCAGGTGAAAAAGATACAAACGGGGATCAGAAGACAGAGATCTTAATTACTTTTTTGAAAACTGGCGCGGTTGACGGGGCTCGAACCCGCGACCCCCGGCGTGACAGGCCGGTACTCTAACCAACTGAGCTACAACCGCGCAATTTAACGATCGGAAGAAGGACTGTGGCGCGGTTAACAGATCTTTAACCCGGACACACCGCGCAAGGGGCCGGTATTCTAACCAACTGAGCTAGAACCTCCTATCCACGACCTAGCCTTCCGAACGTTTGGGGGTATTACGCACACCCGCTTGCGGCGTCAAGCGACCTTTCAGTTTTTTTTGTGTTAACCCTACCTACATTAAGTATCGTAGAGTCAAAATTTGAGCCGGATTCCAGTTTAGTTTTCACGCCCAAAAGATCATTTTGGTACCAAAATAAACTCGGTGTTGTCCGTCGATAATAAGTGAAAACGCCCACATCGCAGCCATTGCCACCAATGCCAAACGGGTAGAAGATTCATTCCTCTCGCACGAGCGAGTGCAGATAAGTATCACATGGTAACTATCTATAAAAATTAAATAATGTGTTTAGAGCGGATCAGAATGATGTCACACAGGTGCAAAAAAACTAAAGGAAATCCTCAAAGCCACACCAACCATGCCGGATGAAGCTCTCTAACGCGGCGAACTTCTACATCTGCCAGTCTTCGATAGTGTCAAAATTGGCCACTCCAAAAGAGAGAGGAAAGCCTCTTCCACGATCGTAAAATGGTACGCTTTATAGACAAGAAATCTGCACAAAACCTAAAATAGGGATGCTCTTGCAGAGGCATGGGAAGATAGCTAAACACCGCGTCATTGGGCGATTAGCTCAGCGGTAGAGCGCTTCGTTCACATCGAAGATGTCAGCGGTTCAAATCCGTTATCGCCCACCACGTTTTAGAAAGCGTCGCCCTGCGGGGCGCTTTTTATTTATCCGGCAAAGCTTTGTCCTTGATGCAACGTCAAGGGGTAGCTAAAATCAACGCGGGGGCGGTTAGCTCAGTTGGTAGAGCGTCTCGTTTACACCGAGAATGTCGGGGGTTCGAGTCCCTCACCGCCCACCAATCCCCCGGCTTATGATGCTTATTATTGTATAAGCCACTTCATCCGCAGTTCATTTCTTAGGTGCAGATAATAACAAACACGAGCCAAAAATCTGTTTAAAAATTAAAGATTATCTGATTTTCCATCACTGATTTCTGCTCATTTTGACTTGGCGTGCATCAAAAGATGATCTCGTTCCCATCTTGAAAACACAATAAGTTAGCTCAGTTGAACTTGAAAGGGCACGCCTTATGGCACGCTCTTTCAAGTTTGAATCCATTTAATCAGTGCGCGGTCTGGACCGGTAATTCCGCTGCAGCCTTGCGAGCAGCAGCGGCGGCTTCTTCCGCCGCTTCATCCCATTCGACCGGTTCGGGTTGACGGACCAAAGCCAACTTCAAAACCTCGCGCACATGACTAACTGGAACAATGGTCATGCCATTTTTAACCGAACTTGGAATATCCACTAGATCCTTGGCGTTCTCCTGCGGGATAAGCACCGTCTTGATACCACCGCGTAAGGCCGCGAGAAGTTTTTCTTTCAAGCCGCCGATGGCCAGCGCATTGCCACGTAAAGTGACCTCGCCAGTCATAGCGATGTCTTTCCTAACCGGAATGCCTGTCAGTACCGAAACAATCGAGGTCACCATCGCCAAACCAGCAGAGGGGCCGTCCTTGGGTGTGGCACCTTCAGGGACGTGGACGTGAATGTCTAGCGTTTCAAATTTGGGAGGCTTGATGCCCAGTTCGGGGCTGATCGAACGAACATAGGATGCCGCCGCTTCAATCGACTCTTTCATCACATCGCCCAGTTTTCCGGTCGTCTTCATCCGCCCCTTACCTGGCAACTTTAAGGCTTCGATAGACAAAAGATCGCCGCCAACACTGGTCCAAGCCAGACCTGTTACAACTCCGACCTGGTCTTCCTGTTCTGCCAAACCATAGCGATACCGTTTCACACCAAGATATTCTTCCAACTTTTCAGGTGTAACACCGACCGCGGTTGTCTTCTTTTTAACAATCTCGGTTACTGCCTTGCGAGCCAACTTAGCGATCTCGCGTTCCAAATTACGCACCCCTGCCTCGCGAGTATAGGTACGAATTATCTCGGTAATTGCCTCGTCGGAAATCTTGAACTCAAGCTTCTTTAGCCCATGGTTCGCGATCTGTTTTTCTACCAAATGTTGCTTGGCGATCTCACGCTTTTCATCCTCAGTGTAACCCGCAAGCGAAATGATCTCCATACGGTCCAACAACGGGCTAGGCATGTTGTAGCTGTTCGCCGTAGCAATGAACATCACGTTCGACAGATCATATTCAACTTCAAGATAGTGATCCACAAAGGTAGCGTTTTGTTCAGGGTCCAGCACTTCAAGCATGGCAGATGCCGGATCACCGCGGAACCCCTGCCCCATCTTATCAATCTCATCAAGCAAGATAAGCGGATTTGTAGTCTTGGCTTTTTTTAACGCTTGGATGATCTTACCAGGCATTGAGCCAATATAGGTTCGCCGGTGGCCTCTGATCTCGGATTCGTCACGCACGCCACCAAGCGAGATACGAATAAACTCGCGTCCCGTTGCCTTTGCAACTGAACGTCCAAGTGAGGTTTTTCCCACACCCGGAGGACCAACGAGGCAAAGAATTGGGCCTTTGAGTTTAGAAGACCGCGCCTGAACAGCGAGGTATTCGATGATCCGTTCCTTAACTTTTTCTAGACCGTAATGGTC
>JADZAO010000049.1 GCA_020852535.1 Paracoccaceae bacterium
TGATCACCGGCTCACGTCATGGTGCCTACGAGGATCATCCGTGGATTCCCCCCCTCGAAATCTTCATACGTGCCGCTTATGACGCAAATATACCACTAGTTGGCATCTGTTTTGGCCACCAGATCGTCGCGCAGGCTATGGGCGGTAAGGTAGAACGCTACAAAGATGGCTGGGCTGTCGGGGCGCAGGACTATAATTTTAACGGTGAAACGCTCACGCTAAACGCTTGGCACCGAGATCAAGTCATAAAAAAACCAGCAAGTGCCAAAGTCGTCGCCAGCAATGATTTCTGCGCCAATGCCGCCCTACTTTATGACAACCGCATTTTCACAGTGCAGGCCCATCCCGAATTCAGTCCCGAATTTGTCGATGGACTGATGCAAACACGAGGCAAGGGTTTAGTACCCGACGAGGTGATGGCAAAAGCGGCCACTCGTCTGACCGACCCGCTGCACGACAAGACCATCGCGGCGCGTATCGCCGCTTTCTTCAAGAAACCGCGCGGCTAAATTCCTTTCCTACGGCGCCCCAAATCATAGTGTGACATATGTCGAACTGGACCGACAAACTCCCCGAGACCGCCCGCGACTGGATCGCAGGCCGCCGTGTTGATGAAGTAGAATGCATCATCGGCGACATTGCAGGAGTGGCACGAGGTAAGGCCATGCCTGCCTCAAAATTTGCCAAACAGGCAAACTATTTCCTGCCAAATTCAATCTTCCTGCAAACCATCACTGGCGAATGGGCGGACAACCCTTCTGGCAGCTTTACCGAACCTGACATGATCCTTGTGCCTGATTTCAGCACCGCCACGGCCGCGCCTTGGACGGCTGACATCACGCTGCAGATTATCCATAACGCCGAAGACCAAGAGGGAAACCCCACCCCCACCGCGCCGCGCAACGTACTCAAGCGTATCATTGAACTTTACAACGCCGAAGGCTGGCAACCCATCATCGCGCCAGAAATGGAATTCTTTCTCGTCGCGCGCAACATCGACCCAAACATGCCGATCATCCCACCGATGGGCCGATCAGGTCGCCGTGCCGCAGGCAAACAAGCCTATTCAATGTCAGCAGTCGACGAATACGGCAAGGTAATCGACGATATTTACGATTTTGCCGAGGCGCAGGGATTCGAGATCGATGGCATCCTACAGGAAGGTGGGGCTGGTCAGGTAGAAATCAACCTTGCCCACGGCGATCCCGTGGCCTTGGCCGACGAGATTTTCTTCTTCAAACGACTCATCCGCGAAGCGGCGCTGCGTCACGACTGTTTTGCCACTTTCATGGCAAAACCGATCGAAGGAGAACCCGGTTCAGCAATGCACATACACCATTCGGTGGTAGACATCAAAACTGGCAAGAACATCTTCTCCGACAAGAAGGGCGATGAAACCCCTGCTTTCATGCATTTCATCGCAGGCATGCAGACTCACCTACCTGGCGCGGTAGCGCTGCTAGCACCATACGTAAACATCTACCGACTCTACGTGCCTGATTTTGCCGCACCCATCAAACTCGAATGGGGTCGCGACAACCGAACTACAGGTCTGCGTGTGCCAATCTCACCACCTGAGGGGCGACGTCTTGACAACCGTCTAGCCGGAATGGACTGCAACCCCTATCTAGGCATTGCGGCCAGCCTTGCTTGCGGCTATTTGGGCCTAAAGGCACAAAAGATGCCAAAGCAGGAATGCAAAGGCGACGCTTACACAAGCGAGACGGACCTGCCCTATAACCTTGGCGATGCGCTCGACCTGCTAGAAGAAGACAACACGCTGCGCGAAATCCTTGGCGTCGAGTTCTGTCAGATTTACGACAGCGTGAAGCGCAACGAATACAAGGAATTCCTGCAAGTCATCAGCCCATGGGAGCGGGAACACCTGCTCTTGAACGTATGAACCTGCTGCATGCCAACGACAAGGCCGGAGAGTATCCGGCCTCGTATTACTCTGCAACGCGCACCCCGCTTGCACCTTTTGTGCATTTGCAGGGAGCGGCACGTGCTGATGTATGCATAATCGGCGCAGGTTACACTGGCCTCTCGGCCGCGCTACATCTTGCGCAGCGCGGTTATTCAGTAGTCGTTCTTGAAGCACATCGCGTGGGATTTGGTGCTTCGGGACGAAATGGCGGACAGGTCGGGTCGGGACAAAGGAACGATCAGGACAATCTGGAACGCGTGACAGGACGAGAAAACGCCCGTCGTCTGTGGAACATGGCGGAAGAGGCCAAAGGACTGGTCAAATCGCTGATCAACGATCATGACATCCCCGCCCCCTTCCGCCCTGGTATCGCGCATGCCTGCTGGACCGAAAGCCAGACTCGTCACGCACATCACTACGCCGACCGTCTACGTCGCGATTACGACTATAACCAAATCGAGGCACTAGACTGCGATGCGATGGCACGTCTGATTCCGTCAGGCGTGTTCAAGGGCGGTGATATCGACCGCGGTGCAGGGCATATACACCCATTAAACTATGCCATCGGTCTAGCACGTGCGGCTGTCATAGCAGGTGCGCTAATCTACGAAAATTCCGAAGTGACAAGCATCACACATGGCACAAAAGCCATGGTGCATACAGCGCAGGGCAACGTGACCGCCGATCATATTATCCTTGCCGGCAACGGTTATCTGGGCGGGTTGGAGCCGCAAATAGCCGCCCGTGTCATGCCAATCAACAATTTCATCCTCGCGACCGAACCTTTGGGCGAACGGGCAGCACAGGTGCTGACAGAGCCTATTGCCGTGACCGATACACGCTTTGTAGTCAATTACTGGCGCCTATCAGACGACAACCGCCTGCTCTGCGGAGGAGGTGAAAGCTATGGCTGGCGCTTTCCCGATATCGTAAAGACCGTCCGCCCCGCCCTGCTCGACATCTACCCTACCCTGCGCGATGTACGCTTCGATTACGCTTGGGGGGGAACGCTGGCCATCACCATGACCCGTAACCCTTGTTTTGTGCGTGTAGCGCCGAATGTACTATCAGCATCCGGCTATTCGGGCCACGGGATCGCCATCGCCACACTAGCAGGACGCATCCTGTCCGAGGCGGTTGCCGGACAAGCGGAACGCTTCGATTTGATGGCTTCGCTTCCCACGCCAAGCTTTCCAGGCGGGGCTGCACTCCGCTGGCCGATGCTAGTGCTTGCCATGACATGGTATTCCATGCGCGACAAGCTTGGCCTCTAGACAAGTAGCTACATCACTTAAACGCGATAATGAACTTGTCATTAAAATTGCACAAATCAACTATTTATAGTTTTCCGCAAGTCAAATTTAAAGAAAACTAAAGCATGGCGCTGAAAAACAAGTAAACGATCAAATCACAGCTCTGAATGTCTGTGACGCGAGTCCCACCCCAGAAACCACGCATGTCAAAATCGAACGACTGCTCACGACCGGCGACTTATTTTACTACACAGTTTCCGAAAATATCCCTTTAGAACTACTAGAAGCGGAATTTTCAGCCCTGCTCAGATCACGCTATGCCTTGATGGTGTCTCCCTGTTTGGCAGCGTTTTTCCTGTCTCTAAAGGCACTTGATATGCCACGTTCGACGCAAATCTTGGGGCCTGCCTTTACCTTTGCCGCTGTCCCCTCGGCGGTGTTACATGCCGATTTCTGCCCTATTCTGGCAGAAGTTGACAAGAATTACCGCATTGACCTAACCAATTTCAAAACCAAGCTCGACAGAACGCACGCTGTGCAGATCAGCCATATAGGCGACCGTATCAGCAATATGAACATGATCATAACTCTTTGCCAAGTAAAGAGAATACCGAGAATGGAGACGCCGGAGAAGTTCACAAAGTGGTCTCGGCCACCGTACGAGTCATTAAATCAAGGCAAACGGGAGTCGAAAAACGATGATCAGCATCTTTGACAAGTAAAAGCTGCGCGTCCGGGCTTTTGACATGCTCAAGCAAGCGCAGGGCGACCGAAGACGGCACATCAGTATCAGCCGTGCCTTGCAGAATGCGGACGGGGAATGGCAGAGTAAGAGGTGAACGCAGAACGAGATGGTTGCGCCCGTCCTCAATCAGTTTTCGGGTTAAAATATAAGGTTCTGGCGAATAATCTGACGGTTTGGCCACAAAGCCCTTGGTCGACAACTCGTGCTGCTGCGCCTCAGTGAACCGATCCCACATACTGTCTTCAGTAAAGTCCGGCGCGGGGGCAATGCCAATAAAACCGGCCACCCGTTCAGGAATGGTACGAGCGACCAACAACGATATCCACCCCCCCATGCTAGAGCCGACCAAAACCTGCGGACCGATCGTCAGCATAGTAATGGCGGCAAGCGCATCGGCAAACCAGTCACCAATGCAACCATCAAGGAAATCACCCGAACTTTCACCGTGACCAGAATAGTCGAACCGTAAAAAAGCGCGGTTTTGTGCTTGTGCCCACGCCTCCAGATGCAGGGCCTTGGTTCCTCCCATGTCGGATTTGAACCCACCAAGAAATACCAACCCAGGTCCCTGTCCCGCGCTGCGATTGTAAGCGATACGGCGACCCTGCGGCGTGGTCAGATAGTCAGTCATGCTATTCTCCAACTTCCCACCCCTTTTACCCACGCAACAGCTCCATGCCAGCCCATTTTGAGCCTGCGGAAAGGTTGACTTTCTTTACCTATTTCTTCACGAAAGTCCTGACATCAACCCGCAACCGGGCGTTTCGTAGGCGCCAAACCGACGAGGAGCATAGCCATGAGCCAAATTTCCCTGACCTTTCCCGATGGCAGTGTGCGGCAATACGATTCTGGCATAACCCCTGCCGAAGTGGCAACGTCGATTGCACCATCTTTGGCAAAAGCCGCGATTTCGGCGCAGCTAAATGACACACATTGGGATTTACAATGGCCTATAACAGCGGATGCCAAGCTGTCGATCAACACGCTGAAGGATGACAAAACGGCACTTGAGCTGATACGGCACGACTGCGCCCATATCATGGCCCGCGCCGTACAAGAAATCTGGCCAGATGTGAAGGTCACCATCGGTCCCGTACGTGATTACGGCTGGTTCTACGATTTCGACCATGCTGAGCCGTTCATGCCCGAAGACCTCAGCCAGATCGAAGCGCGGATGAAGCAAATCATCAACGCCCGCGATCCAGTCAAAACAGAAATTTGGAACCGTGCCCGCGCCATCGCCTATTACAAAGAACGTGGTGAACCTTATAAGATCGAACTTATCAACCGAATTCCAGAGAATGAACCGCTAAGAATGTATTGGCACGGGCCATGGCAGGACCTGTGCCGCGGCCCACACCTAGCCCATACGGGGCAGGTTCCGGCGGACGGATTCAAACTAATGAACGTGGCAGGAGCTTACTGGCTTGGAGATTCATCACGCCCGATGTTGCAACGGATCTACGGAGTAGCCTTCAAAAATCATCACGACCTGAAAGCCCATCTGACCATGCTGGAAGAGGCCGCCAAGCGCGACCACCGAAAGCTGGGCCGCGAAATGGGCCTGTTCCATATGCAAGAAGAAGCACCCGGCCAAATTTTCTGGCACCCGAACGGTTGGTCGATCTACACCACGCTACAAGACTACATGCGACGCCA
>JADZAO010000050.1 GCA_020852535.1 Paracoccaceae bacterium
AGCTTGGCGACAACACTGGAACCAGCACGCGTCAGGGTAACTTGCTGTACATAACTTGCACCACCCTTAAGCGCAAAAATCATCATTACCGCAATCGAAACAACCCACGAATCATACTCGTTTTCCGCTCCGGACAAGACATTGAAAATCGCTTCCATAATCCAAGCCGTTGCTGCGCTTGTAACCGCAACAACAATCATAGCGACAACGGCCAAGGCATAAAGCCACCTGTGGCCATGCATGTTTTCGGCCAAGACACGAGACACCAGTTCCAAAGGCGGGGTATTCTTTATGTCGAAATCATCGTCCAACTGTTCACCCGCCTTGATGCGGCGATCATCAGAAGTGCGTTTCACGGCGTTTCAACCTCAAAAAACATCAATACTTTACATCGTTTAACCATAGGCCCGCAAGGATGAGACTCCGAAAGGTAAAATTTGGAAACACACTTCAGAATCTTATACCAACAGCGCCGCTGATAGGGTGGGAACAATGCAAGCGCAACTTACTTTATGCACGCATAGGCAACACACCTCCAGTCAGGATTGCAAAGCCAAAGAACCGCCCGCCTAACACAGCCCCGTGGATAGATCACACAAACAATCGACCTAGAATACTCCCATTACCATCCCATACTTGACCCCCGAAGCACCACTTACAAAAGTTTTTGATCAGAAAACGTTGAAAGAAGTCGCCCCCCTACTCAGAATTAAGGACCACGCTTGCATGTCAAGAGATCACTTCGAAACGGTCCACATCCACCATTCCGAAATCGGTAATCTTCAGATGTGGAATAACCGGCAAAGCAACGAAAGCCAGTTGCAGAAAAGGTTCTTCCAAAAGAACGCCCAAACTCGCAGCGGCCTCACGCAACCTAACCAGAGTTTCACGCACCACTTCAAATGGTTCGAGACTCATCAACCCGGCAACCGGAAGCGCCAACTCGGCCAAGACGTGACCGCCTTCCACTACCACAAAGCCACCTTCAATCTCGCCCAAACGGTTTGCTGCCAGCGCCATGTCGGCGTAATCTGTACCCACCACAGCGATGTTGTGGTGGTCATGACAGACGGTAGAAGCAATGGCCCCACGCTTTATACCAAAACCCTTTATAAAGCCCGTAGCGCAATTACCATTCTTACCGTGCCTCTCAATCACCGCGATCCGCACCAGATCACGCATTAAATCTGGCCGCTTGTCACCATCGGTCGGCACTATGTCATAGATTAGATGCTCGGTGATAATCTTGCCGGGCAGAATACCAATAACAGGCGTATCGATCCTATTACCACCACAGCAAAAATGATAAGGTTCTACTTTTGTTGCCTTCACCGAATGTCTCGCCACGGGAGGGATCGTCTGCCGGGCAGCAAAGGCGGCATCGGTCACCTCAACCCCGCCAGAAAAAACCTTGCTGGCATTGCACTTTTCCAGACTGTCAATAACCACAATATCCGCCCGCCTACCCGGCGCAATCAGCCCACGATCCTTCAGCCCAAAAGTTTCAGCAGCCGAAAGGCTCGCAGCGCGATAAACGGCCAACGGCGGCGCTCCCAGCGCAATTGCCGTACGAATCATATAATCTAGATGGCCATGTTCGCTAATATCCAGCGGGTTTCGGTCATCAGTACCAAAACACAGGTAAGGCGCATACCGTTCGGTCAACAAAGGTACGAGTGCGCGCAAGTCCTTTGAAACCGACCCCTCACGGATCAGTACCCGCATCCCCTTACGCAACTTTTCCAATGCTTCCTCGGCACTTGTTGCCTCGTGCTCGGTGCGAATGCCTGACGCGATGTAACCGTTCAGATCATTGCCACGCAAAAGCGGTGCATGGCCATCAATATGCCGCCCCTGCCACGCTTCCAACTTGGCCATGCAGCCCGCCTCCTTATGCAGCACGCCCGGAAAATTCATAAATTCAGCCAACCCAATCACCCGCGGATGATCCATTAGCGGGATCAAATCCGCCGCTTCCAACCTCGCCCCCGCAGTCTCCATATGAGTAGATGGCACGCAGGACGACAGCTGCACCCGAATATCCATAAGCGTCCGGCTAGATGCCTCCAGAAAATACTCAATCCCCTCTAACCCACATACATTGGCTATTTCATGCGGATCACAAATTGCCGTTGTCACGCCCCTCGGCAGCACACAACGGTCAAACTCAAAGGGCGTCACCAAGCTACTTTCGATATGCAGATGCGTATCGATAAACCCCGCCACCAACACCTTCCCAGACAAATCAATCTCGCGACGCCCTTTATAGCTACCAAACACCCCAACGATGGTATCACCGCAGATCGCCACATCCGTCTCGACCAGATCGCCCGTGATCAGATCGAAAACCCGCCCGCCCTTAAGCACCAGATCAGCGGGCACAACCGCGCGACCCTGATCAATACGCGCGACAAGCAAAGCTTCGAACGGCATAAACATCTCCATTTTTCACAGGATGGCCTGCAAAACAAAACAGTTCCAGCCCTATCCGAAGATTCAAAAACTCTCTATTAGATAAATACCTAAAGTGAGACTCTCCATGCGCCCGCTGCGCGGCATCGCCCTGAAAATTGGCTCGGTCCTTATGTTCATCGTCATGTCGTCGATGATCAAGGCTACTGCGCAGCATATTCCGCCGGGACAATCCGTATTTTTCCGGTCCTTCTTTACAATGCCTGGAATCTTGACGTGGCTAGCGATGCGAGGAGAACTATCGACGGGACTTCTCTCCGCTAACCCCTTAGGGCACGTCTGGCGTGGCTCTGCCGGAACGCTGGCAATGGGCCTCGGCTTCGCGGGACTTGCCTATCTGCCGCTGCCAGAAGTAACAGCCATCGGCTATGCAGCACCGCTGTTAACAGTCATCTTTGCCGCAATATTCCTAAATGAGGAAGTCCACGCTTTTCGTATATCCTGCGTAGCGTTCGGCCTGACCGGCATTCTGGTCGTGCTTACACCCCGCCTGACCGTATTGCGCGATGGTGCGGGCCAAACCGAAGCACTGGGCGCCATGCTCGTTCTTGGAGGTGCTATATTTGCAGCACTGGCGCACGTTTTTGTACGCAAACTAGTTCAGACCGAACGCACGACAACCGTGGTCTTCTGGTTTTCAGTCACCGCTTCAGGCATGTCGCTAGTCACTCTGCCCTTCGGCTGGGTCATACCCACACCCAGCGAAGCAGCGTTACTGGTCAGTTGCGGTTTACTCGGCGGCCTCGGACAAATTTTACTCACGTCGAGTTACCGTGAAGCTGATGCCTCGCTTGTAGCGCCCTTCGACTATGCCTCAATAGTTTTTGCCATCGCCATCGGCTACTTCGTTTTTGCTGAAATACCCACAGCGACCACGCTAACGGGCGCGGCACTAGTGATCACGGCAGGAATAATGATCATCCTACGCGAATGGAAGCTCGGTAAGGACCGCGCTGCACAGCACAAAGCACAAACGTCGCCAGGCTAGCAGCAAAAAAAGCAAATCTCACAGTTTCCCAAAAATCATCTTTGATCGGGCCGCTACAGCGCATTTCAAAACTAATTAAAAAAAAGCGCTACCAACCTGAAACCCATATAGATTAAGCACGATCAAACCACCATTTTTCCGATCCCCGCAACTACAATCCCCGCACAAACGACCAAGTTCAAAACTATCTGCTCTTATGCCCGCCCCGCATTGCCTGACAAAGACAAGGGATCAATGCCCAACCCTTTCAACGCGCCGACCCACTTGCTAGGGTCATCATGAGAAAACACCAGTTCGCACCGGGCTTCTCCGATCAGCCAGCCGTTCGCCCGTATCTCGGCTTCAAGCTGTCCAGGCCCCCAGCCTGCGTAACCCAGCGCCAATAGCGCATGCGTCGGCCCGGCGCCGCGTGCCAAAGCCTCGAGGATATCTAGCGTTGCCGTCATGCCGTAACGCTCGTCAATCCACATGGTCGCTGGCCCGGCTACGTAATCGGCGGAATGTAAAACGAAACCGCGCTCTCGTTCCACCGGACCGCCAATATGGACACGAATATCACGCCCCTCAGGCGCCTGCGATATAGAAAGCTTTTCCAGCATACCCGAAAAGCTCAAGTCTTTGATAGGCTTATTCACGATCAGCCCCATCGCACCATCCTCAGAATAAGCGCAGATCAAAATCACAGCCTTCTCAAACCGCGAATCGCCCATGCCAGGCATGGCGATCAGAAGTTTGCCGTCCAGACCCGTCACATTATCCATCACGCCCCTCCTTCCAGATAGGTTAATGTGGAACCCCAATGCCACACACTCAACCCCATTTTCTGCGTCAAAACGTCTCGCCAATGTGATTTCCCATTTTTTTGCCTATCGAATATCTTGGCACAATGAAATGCGGCACCCTTTTATTCGCCCTTTGTCTTATAAGTGCACGTCCCGCACAGGCTTTGACACAAGACGATGTCTTTTCCGCACGCCTCTTACCAGGTTGGAAAACCGAAAGCGGAAGCCAGATGGCAGGACTGGAAATAATATTATCCCCAGGCTGGAAGACCTATTGGCGTGTCCCAGGCGAGGCAGGAATACCGCCAAGTTTCGACTTCTCGGCCTCAACAAACCTGAAATCGGTGCGCTTACATTGGCCGCGTCCTGTAGTTTTCGATTTAAACGGCATACAGACGATCGGCTATCACGACCGGCTGGTACTGCCGATCGAAGTAACTCCACTAGATGCCTTGATGCCGGTCAGACTCCGCACAACGGTCGATCTCGGAGTCTGTAAAGATATCTGCTTGCCCGCCTCAATCACGCTGGACGCTGACCTCTCGAGAACGGGCGGCGAAGATGCGATCAAGGCGGCGCTTGCCGACATGCCGGTTCCGGCACAAGCAGCAGGAATGACAAATATCGGCTGCAAGATAGAACCCACCTCTGACGGGATGAGAATCACAGCCAATATCAACCTGCCAAATCAGGGGGAAAAAGAAGTAGTAGTCTTTGAAACTGCGACAAGCGACGTCTGGATCAGCCAATCGGTCTCAACCCGTAGTGGCACGATCCTGACGGCGACATCGGACCTCGTCCCACCAGAAGGTGTACCCTTCGCAGTCGACCGGTCGAGCATCACCGTAACAATTATTGCCGACAATAGCGTCATCGAAATAAAGGGCTGCCCCGCGCCATAAGAACATTTCTACAAAAAATCACTCACCCGCTTGGAATCTCGCAAAATTTTTATTAGCCTAATTTTTCACAAAAAACTCCAAACACAGTTCATTTTCTACGCCGATGCTCTTCCAGACGCGGCATAATTTCTACAAAATTACAAGGCCGGTGCCGATAATCAAATTGCCAACACAAGATTGCATCCCAAGCATCACGACACCCGCCCGGCGATCCAGGCAAAGCAAAAAGATAAGTCCCACTTGAGACCCCACCACAGGCCCGCGACTGAACAGCACTAGTGCCAATCTTCTGCATCGATACGATTGTAAAAACCGTACTGAAGGCCTCAATTTCTTTCTCATAAACGTCCCTGTGAGCCTCGACCGTCACATCCCGCCCTGTCAGGCCCGTACCACCAGTCGTCAGCACCACATCCACTGTCGGATCGGTGATCCAACCGCGCAAGCAGTCGACAATAACAGCGCGATCGTCACGCACAATCCTGCGTGCGGCAAGCTGATGTCCTGCGCCCGTCAACCGCTCGACCAGCGTATCACCGGCTTTGTCATCATCCGCAGTCCGCGTATCACTGACCGTCAGCACCGCGATCCTCATGGGTATAAACTCACGGTTTTCGTTAATCCCGCTCATGTCCTACCCTCGTTGGATCCAGGCCAGCCAAAAAGCCCGCTCTACGATCATCGTGCCAGCCTCGCCTTGATCGCCAGAAGATCGGCCCATGCTTCACGCTTTTGGGCGAGGTTGCGCATCAAATGAG
The DNA here is from genome assembly GCA_020852535.1 of Paracoccaceae bacterium. GTDB lineage: Bacteria > Pseudomonadota > Alphaproteobacteria > Rhodobacterales > Rhodobacteraceae > Paragemmobacter. The sequence goes on from JADZAO010000050.1 coordinate 5,903, forward strand.
TCGGCGTCACCATCGGCATCACCGGTCTGCCTAGGGCCTCGCCCCAATTACCGCGCAACCGCAACACGCCCTTAGCCCCCAGCAGCATAGCACAAGGCGCGTTACCCATAGCCACAATCACATCAGGATCGACCAACTCAATGTGCCGCTCAACAAAGGGACGCATCATCGCCAGCTCATCCGCCGTAGGCTCACGTTCTCCAGGTGGCCGCCACGGCATGACCAGCATAAGATAAAGTCCGCTTTCACTATCGGAATTTTCTCGCGAAAGACCGATAGCTGCAAACATCCTGTCAAGAAGAACTCCGGCGGCTCCGACAAAGGGACGACCTTCGAGGTCTTCCTCGCGCCCCGGAGCCTCACCCAAAACAAGCACCCGCGCACCCGCAAAGCCGTCGGAAAAAACGAAATTACGGGCGCCCCGCTTCACTTCACAATACTCGAAACTTGCCAAAGCCTCACGTAAACTTTCAACTGAGGTCGCAGCTGCGGCCGCCGCCTTGGCTACCGCTACCGCCTGTCCTTTTTCAACCTCAGCCCTTGTTTTGAGTGAAAGAGTCGGCATCGCCACTGGCGCGGCGAGAACGTCCGCCGTCTTGACCCTATCGGGCAAAGCATAGGCATTCATCGGCTCATCACCGATCACCTCAGTCACCCCAAGATCAACTTGCCACGCAAGTGCCGCATAGGCAGCATGCCAACCCTCGGGTGTGGTCATGTCAATGTCGATTCCCATACCACATAAACTATGCCCCAACCAAAGTTGCTACAACCACCATTCAAGCGCAATCTTTAAACGAACATCAATCGTTAAGCGCACCCTCCGAAATTGTAAAAATCTTAAAAGTATAAGAATAGCCCAACTCGCCTCCCAATCGCACCCTTGTCAGTCGCGCTCAAAAAACAGGTCGATTAAGGCAATCTTGTCACCTAACCAGCCTAAATGATACACTAGTTCATGCTCCCCTATCTTGCCCAATCCAACATCCCCACGTTCGCATCATTCGTTGAAAATCGATCACCCGCAATGCGACCAGCTCTGCCACATCACGAAACGCCATAGTAAAGCCGTCCTGAATCGGTATCTCCTCAGTTTCGACCATCACACCCTCCAATCCATAGCCCCTAGATATGGACAAAATCCCATACCTATGAAAAAGCATCGCGGTCCGAGGAGTGCCAAAATGTCCAACGTCACCACCCGCTTCGCCCCTTCGCCGACCGGATATATTCACGTTGGCAACCTTCGCACCGCACTGATGAACTACCTAATCAGCCGTAAAGCGGGGGGAACCTTCATCCTGCGCCTCGACGACACCGATCAAGAACGTTCCAAACAAGAATATGCCGATAGCATCATGGCCGACCTCGAATGGCTCGGCATTCATTGGGACCGCGTCGAAAAGCAATCGATGCGTATAGACCGCTACCGCGAAGCCGCCGAAGAACTAAAAAACAAGGGCCGTGTCTACGAATGCTTCGAAAGCTCTATCGAACTGGAGCTGAAGCGCAAGAAACAACTGAACATGCACCGCCCGCCGGTATACGACCGTGCGTCACTGGGACTGTCAGATGCAAACAAGGCAAAAATGCGCACCGAAGGGTATGACAGCTACTGGCGCTTCCTACTAAACTGGACCCACATCGAATGGAACGACAAAATCCTCGGCCCGATCTCGATCGATGCCTCCTCGGTCTCAGACCCTGTTCTGATCCGCGCCGATGGTCGGATTCTTTATACCTTTGCCTCATCGGTCGACGATATAGACATGGGGGTCACCTTCATCGTGCGCGGAGCCGACCATGTGACTAATACCGCGACGCAGATTCAGATCATGGAAGCAATGAGCGGCACGCCGCCTTCTTTCGCCCACCACTCGCTACTGACCGGAGGAAAAGGAGAAGAACTGTCCAAGCGACTTGGCACACTGTCACTACGCGATCTACGGACACAGGGCGTGGAGCCGATGGCGCTACTGTCCTTGATGGCGCGGCTTGGTTCATCAAAGCCCGTAGAATTGGCGTCTTCCATACAAGACCTGATCGACGGTTTCGATGTGAGCAGCTTCGGTGCTGCTCCAACAAAATTCAATGCCGAAGACCTATTTCCGCTGACCCGCGCCCACGTGCAATCCTTGCCACTTCCCGCCGTGGCCGACCAGATCAAAGCACTTGGCGTCACGGAGGCCGAAGCGCAGGATTTCTGGAATATTGCCAAGGCGAACATCACTATCCTGTCGGACCTTAAGGAATGGGCCGACCTCTTTCAAAACGGAGCCGATCCGCTCATCGAAACTGAGGATGCTAGTTTTGTCCAGGAAGCCTTGGCAATGCTGCCCCCGCGACCCTGGACTAAATCAACGTGGAGTGAATGGACAGAGGCAGTTAAGACCGCGACTGGCCGCAAAGGGAAAACGCTCTACATGCCACTCCGCAAGGCTTTGACCGGACGGACGGACGGACCGGAAATGGCCGACATAATGCCACTCATCAAGGTCGTAAAAACGGGCTGACAGCCACACAACTACTGCCACAGAAGGTAAAATTCATCGTAAACCTAGTCAACCGTAACTACATCTCATGTCTTGGAAATCCGGTTAAGATCGCCACCATCGGCTATGCGAGAGTAATGCTTTTTTCACCACTACATCCTGCATCGGCCTATGGCTTCACATCCACTGCCGCAAAAATGAGCACATCGTCAATTGATCGCTCCACCCGTTCAAAACAACAACGCGCGCCTTACTGCACCTATAAGGCAAAGAATTCTAAAAAAGCGACAAAGACGCATAAATGATTTAATCTACAATCTTGAACGCAGATTTCACCACTAGATTAACGTCCATCCCATCGAACGCGGATACAAGGCTCAAACAGTATTCTTCCTACAAAGAAGGGGCGACGCACAGAACGGTTGGCACCAGCAGGCTCCTCATTTCAGTCGGTACACATAGGCACTTTGCACCAAGCCGAATGCGATCAACAGAACCAACATGGCCGACCCACCATAAGAAAGGAAAGGCAGGGGCACGCCCACCACCGGCACCATGCCCATTACCATCGAGAGGTTCACCGCAATATAAAGGAAGAAATTCGCCCCAATGCCAAGAATCAGCAACTGACTGAACCGGTCCTTATTTTGTATCGCGCAGATGAACAAAAAAAACAAAATCAAAGCATAAAGCACCAGCAGCGTTAAAGTGCCAACAAAGCCAAACTCCTCTCCCAACGTGGTGAAGATAAAGTCAGTATGCTTTTCGGGCAAAAAGTTCAGCCGCGACTGCGTTCCCTGCATAAAGCCCTTGCCGCGCCACCCGCCCGACCCCAGCGCAATCTTGGCCTGCATAATATTATAACCCGCACCCAAAGGGTCAACCGAGGGATCAAGAAAGGTGTCGATCCGACGATACTGGTAATCATGCAAAAACTGCCAAGGCGTGCCTCGTGTCATGAAGACTGATGTCACAGCCGCCAGCACCAACGCCAGTACGGCGACGAAATACCAAATATTCACCCCTGCCGCGAACATCACAACGGCACCGCCCATCAGCAACATCAGCGATGTGCCAAGGTTCGGCTGAATCGCCACCAAAGAGGTCGGCATCACGATCAAAAGCACTGGCACCATCACCCAAAGTAGGCGCGATACCTTGTTGGGGTCGAGCCAATCATAATAGGCCGCCAGCATCATCACCAACGTGACTTTCATCAGTTCCGAGGGTTGAACTCGCACCAGACCAATATCGAGCCAGCGCTGCGCCCCCATGCCGACTGTACCGAATAACTCAACCGCAACCAGCAACAGAATAGTGATCGTGTAACAGATCGCCGCTGTATTGCGCCAAAACCAGATCGGCACGATGGCCATAGCGAACATCAATCCCATCCCTAGGCCAAAGCGCTTCATCTGCGGCTCGGCCCACAAATCCATCTGCCCACCCGCGATCGAGTAAAGCACCAAAAACCCGATGGCAGATACGATTGTCACCAACACGACCAACGCCCAGTTCAGATGAAACACCTTACGCAGCCCTGTCGGCGCGATCTTCACGCGATATTCAAGAAAACTCACCCTATCGCCCCTTCAAGCCCGCGTCGTCTTCAATACGCTGCTAACCCGCAGCTTTTTCTTCAGCGCATTCAGATAGGTCTCAATCCGACCACGCTGAGAAACAGGATAAGCTTCCAGCGGCGGAATACCCCCTGTCAGAGCGCACAGCAAAACATCGCGGGCAATGGGGGCCGCAGCCGTCGCCCCCCCGCGGCCATGTTCCACAACCACGGCCACCGCATAGCGCGGTGCAGAATAGGGCGCAAAACCCACGAAAAGCGCATGATCGCGCTGATTCCAAGGCAGATCGTCGTTCGAAACGACCCCGCGCGCCCGCTCAGCCGCCGAAATGTTGCGCACCTGGCTGGTACCCGTCTTACCCGCCATCAACATCGTCTCATCGACGATGCGCGACGATTTTGCCGTGCCCTGTTTACCATTCATCACGTCATACATGCCGGTCAAAACCAATTCCAGCATCGACGGATCAAGCCCCAGCGGTTTTGGGGTCGACATTTCGACCGGCTTGCCGCCCACTGACTTAATCAAGCATGGCTCGACCGCACGCCCCGTGGCCACACGCGCTGTCATCACCGCCAACTGCAGTGGTGAGGCCAGCACATAACCCTGCCCTATGGCCGCGTTGATCGTATCACCGATCCGCCATTTTCGTCCCCAACGTTCCTGTTTCCAGTCCTTGTTAGGCATGATGCCTTCAGTAATAGCAGACATCGGTAGATCGTGCCGCATACCCAGCCCTAGACGTTTACCCATCGCCGCAATCGCGTCGATCCCGACCTTTTGCGCCACCTCGTAATAAAACACGTCGCAGCTCTGCTCCAACGAATGTACCAGATTAACGGTGCCATGCCCGCCACTCTTCCAGCAATGGAAACGATGGCTACCGGATTCGATGTAACCGGGGCAGTAATGCGTAGTCTCAGGCGTGATTAGCCCCGCCTCCAATGCAGCCAGCGCAGTGACAATCTTAAAGGTAGATCCAGGCGGATAAGCCCCCTGTACCGATTTATTCGCCAAAGGATGATGATCATTGTCCATCAGCGTTGAATAACTTCGCTGGCTGATGCCGCGCACGAACAAATTTGGATCGAAACCGGGAGCCGAAGTGCATGCAATCAATTCACCCGTATTAACATCAATCAGCACACAAGCGGCACTCATATCGCCCAGCCGGGCCTGTACAAAGTTCTGCACATCAGCATCAATCGTCAGCTGAATATCGGCCCCCGGCACACCTTCGGTTCGTTCTAGCTCGCGCATCACGCGACCCACGGCATTAACCTCAATCCGCTTGTTGCCCGCCGATCCGCGCAACGTATCCTCCATCCAACGTTCCACACCAATCTTACCTATCTGAAACTTTGGAATGGTAGACCCGGATCCGGTGCTTACCATTCCAAAGTTTCAGATAGGGAAGATTGGTGTGGAACGGTGGGTGGAGGATACG
>JADZAO010000051.1 GCA_020852535.1 Paracoccaceae bacterium
TATCCAAAGGCCCGTCCTTACAGAACGAAAATCCACGATCAGCCAGATCAAGCTGCATCGACGACACACCAAGGTCCAGCACCACCCCGTCCAGCGGCTCGCCAGCATGTTGATCCAGCGTCGAGAATTCACCTGTAACCAGCCGCAGCCGGTCACCATATTCTGCAGCCCATGCCGCCGAAATCTGCAAAGCCAATGGATCACGATCCACCCCGATCAGACGTTCAGCTCCTGCTGCCAACAACCCTCGCGCATAACCACCTGCACCGAGCGTTCCATCTAGCCAAACACCCGAAACAGGTGAAACCGCCGCCAAAAAAGGACGCAAAAGCACCGGAATATGATGAACGCGACCGGTATTCTGACCGCTGAAGACCACGGTTCAGCTCCCCTCACTGTCGCCAAGCAACGACAGAATGTCCACGCCCGCTTCAAGGCTGGCCATATCTTCTTCGGCCAAACGCAGGATTTCTGCATTGTAAACTTCAGATTTCCAAATTTGAAACGTCTCGAGCGTTCCGGCAAAAACGGTCTCAACCCCCTTTGCTGTTTCCTCTGGCGTAATACCGGCTTTTTCGCGCACCTTGGGCGGCAACACTATACGACCATCATCATCAATCTCGACAGTAGCCGAAAGAGTAATCATATTGCGTTCAAGCATGCGACGCTCTTTCGAGCCGATTGGCAACTTACCAATCTTTCTCTCTAGCCGTGCTGCCCCTGCAATATTGTAGCATTCTACGAATTTGCGCCGCGAGTCGCCATAGACCATCACGATACGCTTACGGGCACTTTCAGAATCGCCAGCCTCGAGGACACGGCGAAAGGCCACAGGAATCGAAACCCGCGCCTTGCCATCCACCCTCTGGGTGAATTCGCCTCTGAACGCCTCAAACATCGGCCGTCCGTTTCCTCTACAAGCAGCGGTGAAGTTCCTTACCCAGCAGGCCCCATCCAGCAAACCGAACCTTGAGACGGGAACGGCGGATCGAGCTGCTGCCACTGCTCAATCCGCCGCTTGTCCCATCACTGGGCGTCCAGCTACGCGTGCCACCTGGGGGAGATGTCTGCTCGCGCGCGCACCGGATCTCTATTTATTCGATGAAAGCGGGTACCTGTATGAACCTGACTATCGCCTGTTCGGGGTCTTGAAGCTGCCCCAGCTATTTTGTCACGCCGCCACCGAATACGTAAGGGATAATACGGGAAATCATGGGAAGCAATGGAAATTTTCGGGAACATTACCATAATGTTGGACGAGTCGATGACCCGACACATCATATAATAGCTAAATTCGCGGCAATTGGCATACATATGGATAGTAGAGTCAAAATACACACCATATCTTGTGCCCCGCTCAGCAGTCCGCACTCTCCCGTACAATCCCGTTTTTTTTAATTTTCACCACATCTCTGCACCGAAACAGCAGGAATCCAGACTCCATAACGCCGAATTTCTCGCTGTTTCCCGCCAAAGTGATTCGCCCTAAACGCCCATCCCATGCATTCCCACAGGTATAGCCAAATCAGGCCATCCCACCCGCTACCAAACGGTGCGCTAACCGTGCATAGGCCTCGGCCATCGACCCTTCGCCCGCCGAGATGGGAATGCCCGCATCACCCGCCAGCCGCACATCTAAGCTCAGGGGCAATTCCCCAAGGAAGGGTAAATCCAACTTACGCGCCTCTTCGGCTACCCCTCCGTGCCCGAAGATATGCGCCTCGTGCCCACAATTCGGACAGATATAAATCGACATATTCTCGACCAACCCCAACACAGGCGTCTTAAGTTTCTGGAACATGTCCAATGCTTTGCGTGCATCAAGCAGCGCCACATCCTGCGGCGTCGAAACCACAATGGCCCCCGTCAGCTGTATCCTCTGACACAGCGTCAACTGGATGTCCCCCGTTCCCGGCGGCAGATCGACGATCAACACATCCAGCTTGCCCCACGCCACCTGCATCAGCAATTGCTGTAAGGCGCCCATGATCATCGGCCCGCGCCAGATCACCGCCTCATCCTCTTTCAGCATCAGCCCAATCGACATCATGGTAACACCATGCGCTACGATGGGTTCAATGGTCTTACCATCAGGGCTCGCAGGGCGGCGACTCACCCCCATCATACGCGGCTGGCTCGGACCATATATATCAGCATCCAAAAGTCCAACCTTGCGCCCTTGCCGCGCAAGTGCCACGGCAAGGTTCGACGACACCGTCGATTTGCCCACCCCGCCCTTACCACTCGCAACCACAATAATTCGATCCACACCCGAAACCTTTTGCGGCCCGCCCTGCTGCGGGGTCGGATGCTGGCCGATCTTCAGGCTGGGTGCCGCAGATTTAGCGGCAGGCCCATGCGCGGTCATAACGACCTGCACCGAGACAACACCAGACAACGCCCTAACCGCCGCTTCCGCCGCCGCCTGATAAGGAGCAAGAAACCGCGCCTCATCAGGCGAATTCACTTCAATCACGAAGCGCACTATGCCGTCCTCGACCGTCACAGCACGAATCAAATCACGCGACACAAAATCACCGCCACCGGGCAAGGCAACGCCCGAAAGCTGGCGTAGGATATCATCTCGGGTCAGGGTCATGGTGCACCTTGGCTATGATGTGTAAGCATTTACTAGATAAGTCCCTATCTTAAATAGAAAGCACAAGAGACCGTTAACAAAACAGAGATATTTCTAGCGATATCATTGTTAATATCACGCGGCGTACCGCCACAAACCTTCGTATAACTTCCACACCTCGGCTCACAAAAAGACCACCGGTCTCGCCCTCTGCTACCCATCCCGCACGCAAAATTAGTCGTCTACGATCTCGTACCCATCCAAAGAACATCGGTGACTGTCACCCCCACACAAATGAGAATCTCTTGACTAAACCCAACCTAACAAATGTCTGCACATGCGCAGAGACAGACCTTAAAACGGCACATCATCCACAGCATCGGCGTCAATCACGAACCCCGCCACCACGCGTTTAACGCCCGCCTTACTGAAATCGACCTCTAGCTTGTCGCCCTCAATACCAGAAACGATGCCATAGCCGAACTTCTGATGAAATACGCGGTCACCTTCAATAAAAGGCGAGGCGGCCGTTGCATTGACCACCACGGCCTGCGCCTCACGCGACTGAGCTATAGAGCGGGTCGCCGACCGCTCCTGCATCCTACGCCAACCGGGGGAACTGTAGACATCGGCCTTAGCTACAGGATCATCTAAGGACGAAGCGCCGAAGGGCGCTGCCGCCCCGTAACCACCCCCATAAAGCCCCGGCGGGGTCAGCACTTCCACATGCTGGCTTGGTAATTCATCTATGAAACGGCTCGGCAACTGGCTCTGCCATTGCCCATAAACCATACGGTTCGAGGTAAAGGAGATCGTGCACAACTCCTCGGCTCTCGTGATGCCAACATAGGCGAGCCGCCTTTCTTCCTCCAACCCCTTCAACCCACTTTCGTCCATACTCCGCTGCGAGGGGAACAGCCCGTCCTCCCAGCCCGGCAAGAAAACCACAGGAAACTCCAGCCCCTTAGCGGCGTGTAGCGTCATGATCGACACCTTTTCCAACGCCTCTTCGGTCTCGTTCTCCATAATCAACGAGACGTGTTCCCAAAAGCCCTGCAGATTATCAAACTGCTCCAGCGCCTTGACCAGTTCTTTCAGATTCTCTAGACGTCCCAGAGCCTCAGGCGTCTTATCATTCTGCCACATGGCAGTATAACCAGACTCTTCCAAAATCGTCTCAGCCAACCGCACATGGTCCATCGTCTTGGATGGTTCGCCAAAGGCTGCAACACCTTCAATCACATCATCACCACCCATCATTGGAACCATCTGCAAGGTCAGCCCGTGCCACCGATCAATACTTTCAACAAAGGCGCGCAACTGCCCCGCTCCCTTGCCGCCGATCCCGCCACTCGCAACTAAATTCCGCGCACCCTCGAACAAACTTATACCCAAAAGCCGTGCCGTCCGCTGAATATCCTTTTGCGCCTTATCGCCCAGCCCCCGCTTGGGCAGATTCATAACGCGCTCGAAAGCTAAGTCATCGTCGGGTGACACCGCCAACCGTAAATAGGCCATCGCATCGCGGATTTCCCGCCGTTCATAAAATCGCGGTCCACCAATCACACGATAGGGCATCCCGATGGTCAAGAACCTGTCTTCGAAGGCACGCATCTGGTGCGAAGCACGTACCAAAATCACAACATCTTCCAACCCATATTTCCGCATATCCCGCGTGCCGCGATGCAACGTCTCAATCTCTTCCCCGATCCAACGGGCTTCCTCCTCGCCATCCCAATGACCAATGAGCCGCACCTTCTCTCCCGTCTGTGCCTCGGTCCACAATGTCTTACCCAGTCGCCCTACATTGGACGCAATCACACCGGAAGCAGCGGCAATGATATGCGGTGTACTACGGTAATTCTGCTCCAATTTGATTACGAGTGCGCCAGGAAAATCCTTTTCAAAACGCAAGATATTGCCCACCTCAGCACCCCGCCAGCCATAGATCGACTGGTCGTCATCACCCACGCAGCAAATGTTCCGGTGCCCCTGTGCCAGCAAACGCAACCACATATACTGGCAGACATTAGTGTCTTGATACTCGTCTACCAAAATATATTTCAGCCAGCGCTGGTAGCGCAACAGTACATTGCCGTGTTTTTGGAAGATCGTCACCACATGCAGCAAAAGGTCGCCAAAATCGACCGCATTCAGCATACGCAAACGCTCCTGATACTGTTCGTAAAGTTCGGCCCCACGATTGTTATAAGTTGCCGCCTCATTTATCGGCACACGATCTGGCGTTAACGCACGATTCTTCCAGCCATCAATCATTCCAGCCAACATCCGCGCAGGCCAACGCTTCTCATCGATA
>JADZAO010000052.1 GCA_020852535.1 Paracoccaceae bacterium
AGCATGGTTCGGACAACGCTACACTATTGCCGTCCTTGCCGGTTCGATTGCACTTTTGCTCGCCTTCCTCGCGATGGGCCAAACCTTCGACGCCGCCCTTTATCGCGCCGCGACCGTTCTCGTCGCGGCGAGCCCCTGCGCCGTGGTGATTTCAGTACCCGCCTCCATACTCTCAGCCCTATCCGCCGCAGCCCGTGGAGGCGTTCTATTTAAGGGCGGGGCGGCACTTGAGACTCTCGCTACTGTCAGCACTTTCGCATTCGACAAGACCGGAACTCTCACAACCGGACAAGCCGAAGTAACCCGCCTGTTGCCGCTTGCTATCGACGAAAACACGCTCCTATCTCTCATTGGCGGATTGGAGGCACATTCCGAACACCCAATCGCCGATGCCCTACGTCGCTCCCTCAACATACGCGGCCTAACACCCGCTCCTGTTTCAAATGTCGTCACCTACCCGTCCGAAGGTATCACCGGCACCGACCCCACCGGGCAGGTCTGGGCAGGCAACCCCCGCATGGCCAACCGCATGGGCGCCGACCTAACCGAACCCACCCTAGCAAGCCTGCAAGACAGTGCCGAAACCGTGGTCTATCTTGGCCGCGGGCCACAGCTCCTCGGCGCAGTCGCGGTAGCCGACCAAGTTCGCGCGACCTCGCGGGATGGGATCGCCGCCCTTCGACGCGAGGGCATTTCCGGCATCGTCATGATGACCGGCGACCGCCACCCCGTCGCCCTACGCATAGGCCAAGAACTTGGACTGAAACCCGAAGAAATCCACGCCGACCTATTGCCCGCCGACAAAGTGACCATCATCAGCAATCTTGCCACACGTGGGCGTGTGGCCTTCGTCGGAGATGGTGTGAACGATGCCGCGGCTCTCGCCCGTGCCGATGTCGGCATCGCGATGGGCGCCGCAGGTTCTGAAGTGGCACTTCAGGCCGCAGAAGTTGCCCTGTTATCCGAAAACATGGACCGCCTCGCCGCTGCCCTCCGCCTATCCCGCCGCACCGCCACAGTAATCCGCCAAAACCTTGTATTTGCACTTGGTGCTATGGCCGTTCTCGTAATTGGCGGCATGTTCTTCGACCTACCGCTTCCGCTCGCAGTGCTCGGCCACGAAGGTGGCACCGTTCTAGTGGTTCTAAACGGTCTACGACTTCTTTTCGATCCGATCCGGACCGACAAGACTACACGCTAAAGCATAACACACTCTAAATTAAGACATATCTGGATACCGGTTAACATAGCTTGACTACATCGCCACACGATTTCTTTAAATTTTTATAACTTCGTTATTATTCTTTACAAATCGTAACAGAGTTGCGCCCATCGCCCACCCCTGCCAAAATATAATCAAATCTCCTAGGAGGCCTCCATGCTCATAAGGCGCGATTTCTACATTAACGGGCGCTGGGTTGCCCCCGTCACGCCCAACGACATACCTGTCATCAACCCTTCAACCGAAGAAGCGTGCGCAATCATCTCTCTCGGCAGTGCCGCCGATACCGAAATAGCAATCGCCGCCGCCCGAACTGCCTTTCCTTCATGGGCAGCAACACCCCCGGCACGACGCAAGGAACTCATCACAGGCATCCTGACGCAATACGAAAAACGCGCCGAAGAAATGGCACAGACCATCGCGATGGAAATGGGCGCGCCCATTGATTTTGCACGCTCCGAACAAGCGCCCTGCCTGCCGTGGCACCTAATCAATTTTCTACAGGCATTCGACCAGATTCACTGGCTCAAACCCTTGGGTGACCATGCCCCCGGTGCGATGATAGCAATGGAGCCGATCGGCGTCGTCGGCCTAATCACGCCATGGAATTGGCCTATGAACCAGATCGCACTGAAAGCAATCCCAGCGATGCTGGCAGGCTGTACCTGTGTGCTGAAACCCTCTGAGGAAAGCCCACTCAACGCTATGCTCTTTGCCGAATTCTGCCATGACGCGGGCATCCCACCCGGTGTGTTCAATCTCGTGAACGGCGATGGTCCCGTCGTCGGTTCAACGCTTTCCGCCCATCCCGACGTAGAGATGATCTCATTCACCGGCTCAACCCGTGCGGGAAAGGCCATCACCAAAGCCGCATCCGACAGTCTAAAACGCGTCACTTTAGAACTTGGCGGCAAGGGCGCGAACCTCTTGTTCGCCGATGCGGACGACCACGCCGTGCTGCGCTCGGTCAAGCGGATGATGGAAAACTCAGGTCAGTCCTGCAACGCTCCCTCACGCCTGCTGGTCGAGCGCTCAGTCTATAACAAAACAGTTTCTAAAGCTGCCAAGATCGCTGATTCCATCACTGTCGGTCCCGCCATGACAGCAGGAGACCACATCGGACCCGTCATCAACAAGCGCCAATGGGATCAGATCCAGAACTACATCCAAAAAGGAATCACCGAAGGTGCTCGCCTAGTCACAGGTGGCCTTGGTCTACCCGAAGGCATGAAGAAAGGCTATTTTGTCCGCCCCACCATCTTTGCCGATGTCAAACCTGGCATGACCATCGAACGCGAGGAAATTTTTGGCCCCGTCCTGTCAATCATCCCCTTCGACACTGAAGAAGAAGCCGTATGTATTGCCAATGACACTCCCTATGGTCTAACCAATTACGTTCAGTCGAGCGACCCTGTCCGTGCCAACCGCCTGTCACGTCAGCTTCGTTCGGGCATGGTCGAAATGAACGGCGAACCCCGCGGCGCGGGCTCACCCTTCGGGGGCATTAAAGCCTCGGGCCGTGCCCGAGAGGGCGGTATATGGGGTCTAGAAGAATTCCTCGAGGTAAAATCCATCTCAGGCTACGATAGCACTATAACCTCAAAATAACCCCTACCCCCTTACTCTGCGAAAGGAGAAGGGCCTAACAGGTGACCATTAGGAAAAGGACAGCCCCCCACAACCTTAACCCAAGGGGACAGCATAACCAAAAAAGCGCTTCTCTGGTAAAGAGACATGAAACATGCGCGCAACCTACCAAAGCCTTTTTAACAAGATCATCTAAAAACATCAACAACAAAGACCCGCTTCCCCGCGTCACACTGTAGCATTGCAGCCAATGCGCTGCTAATTCGGCGGCCTTACCGCTTTCACTGCCTACCGCTCAAACAAATTGACCATCAAAGGCGAGCCCAATCATCGCCAAACACATATACACTGCCAGAAAACCCAACTTATATAACTTCTGGATCCTATCTCGCAAAAAGCAGAGGAATGAAAACCGGCCAGCCTTTGGTTAGAAAGGATAGGGCGAAGCAAAGGAAACACGTTCTTTCGTTTCTGGATGGCTCAACTCCAACGTCTCGGCATGCAGCATCAGGCGTGGAAAGTCGCGTGCCGGACCAAACGCATAGATCGGATCTCCGAGTATCGGATGACCCAGTTCGGCCATATGCACCCGCAACTGATGACTGCGCCCCGTCAAAGGAAACATCCGCACCCGCGTCTCACCGTCGCCACGAACAATAACCTCCCAATCAGTCAACGCCTGCCGCCCGTTCACAGGGTCGACCATCTGCTTGGGACGGTTGGGCCAATCGGCACAAAGCGGCAGATCCACCCGCCCGCTGTCAGGCTCAACGACACCCCAGACCCGGGCAACATAGCTTTTTTTTACCCGCCGCTTTTCGAATTCCTGCCCCAAAAATCCCTGCGCCACCTTATCCCGCGCAAAGATCATCACGCCTGATGTGTCACAATCCAGCCGATGCACCACCAGCGCCTCAGGGTATTCCTCGACCAGCCGCGCAATAAGGCAATCCTCACGCCCCTGCAGCTTACCAGGCACCGACAGCAGACCCGAAGGCTTATCTAACACGATGATTCGCGCATCAATATGCAGCACCGAAAGCGGCACATTCGGCGGATCATAAACAAATCTCATCATAAAAAAATATGACCCGCGGCCAGCACACGCTGGCGCAGACCGGAGCACAGATGGTTCAACCCGAACGGCTGAAACCAGTTATGACAGATAAAGTAAGTATTAAAGATAGCAATCGTAGCACCTGCAGCAAAGTAATCGTCATGGATATCACGAACTAGGTGGGGGTGATCCAAAATTACCCGCGTCGCCACAAACGAGGTCAGCGGCTCATTCAACCACGCTATCAGTTTTTTCCCCATGTTACCAACAATAAGCGTGATCGCCACCATTTCAGTTTCCCGCTTTAAAACGCAGCCGTGACACGCGGCAAACCGTCGGTCAAATGGGAATAGTCGCCCTTATCAGCGAGATGATACCACTTTACGATCAAGAGCCAGCCTCTCGGCCAGTCGTTTCAGCCCACAGCGATCAAAATCTTATCGCTGCCGACGATATCCCAGAACATACTGAACTCACAGGTCTTGCAAAACCCACATCGTGCTGTGGCTCTAAACTAGAACCATTCCGGCCCCTCGTCGCAGAGCAGCCGCATCACCGCTTTTGGCACGCCAGTCGCGACCAAATAATGCCTGTTCTTCTTACGGCACTAGGTACAGTAAAAAGCCTATCATCATCCGCAAGACAACACCGCTTACGAACGGCCCAATACCATACAAGCACGATTCGGTCTTTGGCATCTACACAGTACTTACCATAATAATGGACCCTGCCATGCAGTTCCGCCCAAGCCCTCCACCCTCCTTATGCTGCAACTAACCCACTATTTTCACGGTAACTTTTTTACATGATAGTCGCACAATAGAATGCCAATATCAAAAGTTTGACAGGCCTCATGATCGCCTCAGCCATGCTTTTGACAATCACCCTGCTGCTTACACTTCCATTCGTAATCTAAGTTAACTCTTTCAGGCATTCCCTCAGAACCACTTTTCCCTTATCATTAGTGTAAAGTGATAAACTGCGAGTGACAAATGAACAGACTTCTCCGTGCGTCTATCCTGTTGTTACTTCTCGCCTCCTGCGGAGGCGGCAACTATTCGGCGCCACGACAACTCGACAACGCTTGCGCTATCTTGGCCGAGCGTCCGCAGTATTTACAAGCAATGAAAGCCACAGAACGCCGTTGGGGCGTCCCGATTCACGTCCAGATGGCGACGATCCACCAAGAATCAAAATTCATCGGCAACGCCCGCACCCCGCGCCGCTATGCACTGGGGATTATCCCAATGGGACGGCAATCGTCAGCCTATGGCTACAGTCAAGCACTTGATGGAACATGGGACGATTACCGCCGCAGCACAGGTGGCATGAGTGCCCGCCGCGACCGCATTCAAGATGCAACTGATTTCATGGGCTGGTACATGAATGAAACCAGCAAGAAGCTTAATATCCCAAAAGGGGACGCTGCTAGACAGTATCTCGCCTATCACGAAGGCCGCAACGGCTTTGCAAACCAAAGCTATCTTAACAAGCCATGGCTCATTAATGTGGCAGCCAAGGTCAAAAAGCGCGCCGAAATGTATCGTAGCCAGCTACAGACTTGCAGCAAACTCTGATCACTTCCTTTTGTCTGATTCCATCGTGATCGAAAACAGCGAGGGCGGCAAGTTACCGCCCTTTTGCATTTCGCCCAAAATGACCGTGGTCTGGCTGCCCAAATCGTCAGTAATCACCCACTGGCGCAATTCGACAGGATCAGACGTAAAAACCAGCTCTATCGTGCCATATCCCGGATGAGCAGGATCCTGCACCGCCAGCCGTGTCGTGGCATCCTGCTCGACATAACCCACCACCATCTTAGCCCGCGCCAAATCGACGTTCGCATCAAGAATTAGACTCAACGGCGTCCGACTCAGTGGATATTGTGCGGGCGGCTGGTTCGACTTAGCGTCGAAGATCGCCACCTGACCACCGCCTGCTATTACAAGGCTCCGGTCCGGAGAATCATATTCGAACCGCACTCGTCCCGGCCGCTTAATAAACAAATGTCCCTTCGAGATCGTCCCGTCCGCATTTACCTGCGTGAAAGGCACCTCCACCGTAGTAAGCCCATTCAGATAACGGTTCAGATCGCCCAAACCGATCTTCTCGGCATGGACCGGAAGCGATAGGATGAGCACAGCGAGCGGAGCAAAAAAGGCGATTTTCAGAATCATGCCTTCATTATAACAATACCCGGCCCCACTTGACAGGGCAGGCCACGCGATGTTGCAGGAAAGTGCCTAAACCATAATCGACAGGCCGAACGCAAGAATCCGCCACCTATCCTCCAGCCTTAACGCCTAAACACCGCACGAAACTGCAGCGCAGTCCAACCACGCAACCGCACCAGCTCGCGCACCACCATCGCTCGCACACGCGAAGGCCGCCGAAGCAACCGTTCAAATAACCAGCCGTAAAGCGCACCGAACAGCACCTGCCAAAGATCATGCGCCTTTACTTCCATTCGCGACCCGCCAACATAACCTGCCGACAACAGCACCACACCCTGCACCCAAGGATTACCCGTCACACAATCGTGCACCAAAGACGAGGCACCAAAGACCGCAGCAGAGGTATGGGCCGAAGGAAACCCATTCCCACCGCCATGCGGACGAATGTTAATCGCAGCATCCCCCAACACGTTCTTGGTTCCATGACTTACAAGCCACATGCCAACGAAACGCAAAGCATATTCGCTCGCCTGCCCATTAACCGCAGCACAGCTCCAAGCGACCATCGGCAAGGCCTCCTGTAACCGGTCCCCAATCCTCTCGACATCGCGCGGCGCTGTCGCGACCGTCAATGTAAGCACCACCAGCACCAACCAAAGCCTAAAACGCAACAGCGTTGTCCTTGCCTTCTGCCACATCCAAAACCACCCCGCGCCCCGTTACCATATACCCTCTATACGGGCGCTAATCGATTTTCGCTACGACTTGTCGCAGTGATCATCTGAACGGCAAAGTGCGACGTTCTCCCCTTAATAGCCGGAACTCCGCAATAGCATCCATCGCACGTCCAAAGATGCAAAAGACGCAGATATAAATCACAGACCGCAAAATTTCTGTACCACAAACAGCTCTTGGGCCAACTAAGCCCTTTTGCCCGCTGGACGAAGCGGCATACGTTGGCTAAAACCCGCCCAGCGAGGCTGCGTGCGAGCGTAGCCCTACACGTATATGGGACGCGGACAGAACCCGCGTTCTTGATAGGGAGAATATCTCGTGTCCCACACAAACGAAACCTCAGGCAGCGCCGGTACCCGCCGTGATTTCTTGTACTACGCCACGGCCGGAGCCGGGGCTGTCGCCACCGGCGCAGCAGTCTGGCCTCTGGTCAACCAGATGAACCCCTCAGCCGACGTTCATGCGCTTGCCTCGATCTTCGTCGATGTGTCGTCAGTCGAGCCGGGTACTCAACTTACAGTCAAATGGCTCGGCAAGCCGGTATTCATCCGTCGCCGCACACCTGAAGACATCGAGTCAGCCCGTGCGGTCGCGCTGACCGAACTCCCCGATATAAACAGCGAAAACGCAAACAAGCCAGCCACCGACGCATCGGACCAGAACCGCACGCTTGATGAAGCCGGCGAATGGCTAGTGATGATGGGCGTCTGCACGCACCTCGGCTGCGTGCCACTGGGTGACGCGGGCGATTTCGGTGGCTGGTTCTGCCCCTGCCACGGCTCACACTACGATGCTGCGGGTCGCATCCGCAAAGGTCCAGCCCCGCGCAATTTGCCGGTGCCGGTCGCCACATTCACCGACGAAACTACGATCAAGCTAGGGTAAGGAAACAAAAGATGGCCGGAATTCCGCACGACCATTACGAACCGAAAAGCTCTGGCGAAAAGTGGCTACACAAACGCCTTCCCATCGTCGAGCTGATCTATAACACCATCATGATCCCGACACCCAAGAACCTCAACTACATGTGGATCTGGGGTGTCATCCTGACCTTCTGTCTGGCGTTGCAAATTATCACAGGCATCGTTCTAGTGATGCATTACACGCCGCATATTGACCTTGCCTTTGCATCGGTCGAGCACATCATGCGCAACGTAAACGGCGGCTATATGATCCGCTACCTGCACGCCAACGGCGCGTCACTCTTCTTCATGGCCATTTACCTACACATCTTCCGCGGCCTCTACTACGGCAGCTACAAAACCCCACGCGAAGTGACATGGATCATTGGCATGCTGATCTACCTTGCCATAATGGGTACGGCTTTCATGGGCTACGTTCTCCCTTGGGGACAAATGTCCTTCTGGGGCGCGACCGTGATAACCGGCCTATTTGGCGCAATCCCCGGCATCGGGCCGGATATCCAAACTTGGCTTTTAGGCGGACCGGCTGTCGACAACGCCACACTGAACCGCTTCTTCTCACTGCATTACTTACTACCCTTCGTGATCGCGGGCCTCGTGGCACTACACATCTGGGCCTTGCACACCACCGGCAACAGCAACCCAACCGGCGTCGAAGTGAGGCGCGGATCCAAGCAAGAAGCCGCACGTGATACCCTACCCTTCTGGCCTTATTACATCATCAAGGACCTCTTCGCCCTCGCAGTAATTCTTGCGATATTCTTTGCCGTGGTCAGTTTCATGCCCAATTACCTTGGCCACCCTGACAACTACATTGAAGCTAACCCGCTGGCGACGCCCGCACATATAGTGCCAGAATGGTACTTCCTACCCTTCTATGCGATCTTGCGCGCCTTCACCGCCGACGTTCTGATCGTGCAGATCACCCAGTTCATCACTTTTGGCATCATCGATGCCAAGTTTTTCGGTGTTCTGGCGATGTTCGGAGCTATTGCTGTCATGGTACTCGCGCCATGGCTCGACACCTCGGCGGTACGCTCTGGACGCTATCGTCCAATGTTCAAATGGTGGTTTGCCCTTCTGGCCATCGACTTCATCGTGCTGATGTGGGTAGGCAGCCAAACCCCGACACCGTTTACGGCATGGGTGTCGCTAATCGCATCCTACTACTGGTTCGCATACTTCCTGATCATCCTCCCGTTACTCGGCGTCATCGAAAAACCGCTACCAATCCCTGTAACGATCGAGGAAGATTTCAACGCCCACTACTCGCCCCCCCAGGGCGGGACCAAAACCACCGCGGCCGAGTGAGAGGATACCATAACATGATCCGCAACATCGCTCTCAGCGCAGCTGCTACCGTGACCCTTGTGGTCACGGGAGTCAGTGCTTTCGCGACCGAGACCACCGTACACATTGAAGACGTGACCTTCCCTTATGAAGGCCCCTTCGGAACCTTCGATCGCAACCAACTCCAGCGCGGGTTACAGGTCTATACCGAGGTCTGCTCGGCCTGCCACGGCCTAAAATTCGTCCCTATCCGCACCCTCGCAGACGAGGGCGGACCGCAGCTACCAGAAGATCAGGTACGCGCCTATGCGGCAGGCCTGTCGGTCAATGACGAAGCCTCGAACCCCAAGCTGATTGATCCCGCAACCGGATCGGCTCGCGCCCTAATTCCCTCAGACAACTTTCCTGCCAACTACACAACGGGCGCACCTGACCTGTCCTTGATGGCCAAAGCCCGCGCAGGCTTCCACGGCCCCTACGGCCTTGGCTTAAGCCAGCTGTTTCGTGGCATGGGTGGACCGGAATATATCCACGCTATCCTAACCGGCTATACTGGCGAGGAAAAAGAAGAAGCAGGTTCGGTTTTCTACGAGAACCACGCCTTCTCAACCGGCTGGATCAAGATGCCGCCTCCGCTGTCGGACGATCAGGTCACTTATGCCGACGGCACCGCTGCAACGGTCGATCAGATGTCGATGGACGTTTCGGCCTTCCTGATGTGGACCGCCGAACCACATATGATGGAGCGAAAGGAAACCGGCTTCAAAGCCGTGTTTTTCCTCATCATATTCGCCTCACTACTTTACCTCACGAACAAGCGAATCTGGGCAAAAGTTAAAGGTAAGAAGATCAGCTGAGGCCACCACCAAACGAACTGAAAAACCCCGACGACGCGCGGGGCTTTTCTTTTTACGGCACCCCGCAAGATACCGCAGACAAAAAGAAGCTTAACCCAAATAGTCGGCCAGTGCCTTGGGCGGATTTGCAAAAAGCAAAGCCGTATCGACAGGAGGTTGCGCCAAGCCATCCGCGACAAGCACTGTCAAGGCAGCAAAGCCCTGCGCGTCCTTGGGATCATGCGTCACCATCAACACAGTCGCTCCCGTCTCGTCAGCAACTTCAGCCACCAGCGCGAGCATTTCAGCTTTTAACGCAGGACCAAGTGCCGCGAACGGCTCGTCCAAAAGCAAAATAGGCCGCGCCCGCAAGAGCGCCCGCGCCAATGCCGCCCTTCCTACCTGCCCACCCGAGAGCTCGGACGGCCTCCGGTCACCAAGTCCTGCAAGCCCTGTCCGCGTTAACGCCCAGTCTATACGCTGCACGTCCTGTACGCTTGGCCGCAACCGCGACGATAAACCAAGCGCAAGATTCTGCGCCACCGTCAGATGCGGAAACAGATTCTGGTCCTGAAACAAGATCGTAACAGGCAACGAACCCGGGTCCAACGGTGCCAAGTCGACTCCCTGCCAGAGCACACGCCCCTCTGTAGGGACCACAAATCCCGCAATTGCATTCAACAACGTGGATTTACCCGCACCCGAAGGCCCTATGATCGCAACTTTTGCGCCCTGCGGCACAATAAAATCTGCAAACAAACGGAAACCAGGTTCGGTAAGCACAAGGCGGTCAAGTTGCAACACGGCGTCCCATCCCATCAAACAGCACAAATAGTGCAAAACTAAACACAACCAGCACCAAAGCAGCACCAGCCGCGGCCTCCATCCGATAAGCGCCCATCAAACGATGAACATAAAGTGGTAAAGTTGTCCCGCTTTCGCCCGCAAAAAGTGTGATAACTCCAAGATCTCCCATTGAAAGCGAAGCCGCCAATCCTGCACCAAAGCCCAAAGGACGCGCCAGCCGTGGCAGCGTTACCCAACGCAATCGCGCCACGCCGACCAGCGCAAGCGAGCGCGCAAGTCGATCGTAATCGACATGCAAGGCACGAGCCTCAGGTAAAAGCAAACTATAGACATAGGGCAACGATAAGAGCGCATTAACCAGCACGGTCACCGGCAAAGCCAGCGCTTCGGGCCGCACATAAGGCTGCACGGTCAGAAATAATCCCGTGCCCAACACCAATCCCGATACAGCTAAGGGCAAAGTCGCCACCGCATCAAACAGCTTTGCCCCCTTAGCCTTACGCGCCACGGCAAGCGCTAGGAGAAGCGCAGCCACCACCGTCAATACGGTGGAAGTCAAAGCCACTGCAAAAGACCGTACCAGCGCCACTATCATCCCTAGAGGCAGATCCGCCAGCCCAGCGATACCCCGCAAAACAATCGCGCTTAAAGGCAACAGCAAAAAACTCGCTGCAATAAAAATTACCAAAATATCAACCCAAAATCGCCAGCCACGCGGCGGACGCATCTCGACCTTTCGCCCCAAACCTACACCAAAACCCGTAGAGCCAAGTACAGCCCAACCCAACGCCACTTCCCCTGCCCCCATCGCAAATTGCAACAATGAGAGCGCCGCCGCACGCGCAGGCTCATAATCAAAACGAAGCGCCTTATAGATAGCTAATTCGACCGTGGTCGCACCCGGCCCACCGCCTAGCGTCAAGGCAACCACAAAACTAGTAAGGCAGATCGTAAAAACCACCGCTGCCGCCCCCGGCAATACCGAACGGAGCATTGGCAGTTCCAAATGCCTATACACCGCGCCCTCGGTCATACCAAGCGAGGCCGAAAGCCGAAACCGCTCTGACGGTATTGCCTGCCATCCCATCAAAAGCATACGTGTAACTAGCGGAAGGTTAAAAAACACATGCGCCAGAAGAACCCCATGCAACCCGTAGATCGAAAGAGGCGGCAACCCGAACAGCGCCATAACATCACTTACTATCCCGGCTCGCCCGAACACGATCACAAGCCCCAGTACGGCTACAATCACAGGCAATAAAAAGGGCGCCCCCATCAGCGTAATGAGTATTCCTCGCCCCACAAAATAACGACGTGCCAGTGCTCGCGCTACCGGCACTGCCAGCAGACAAGACAGTCCCGCCGACAACACCGCTTGGAGCAAAGTAAAGCGTACTGCCGCCCAATCAGTTGCCGTAGGCCAAAAGCTTCCAGCCTCTGCCCACACGACAGCCGCCATACCGAACGTCAGCACAACGACAAGGGCCGCGACAATCGCGGCCCCCATCGCGTAGTTTATTTGGCTAGAACGGCTTGCCATTCGGCTAAAGCTCCATCACGCACAGCAACTGCATCAGTTGCAGAAAGTATTAACGATTTAGCCGGACGGAACCGATCAAAACCCTCAGGCAAGCCTACTGATGGTGTTACCGCAGGATACGCCCAGTTTTTCGTAATAACCGACTGGAAAGCATCGCTGCCTATGAAGGCAAGAAACTGATCGGCCAATTCCGGCTGGTCGGTTGCCGCCAACTTTCCGGCCACTTCAATCTGCATATAATGCCCTTCGTCGAACACGGCTGCCGCCTTAGTATCATCGTTTTCCGCTATCAAATGATAGGCAGGTGAAGTTGTATAGGACAAAACCATATCTACCTCACCTTCGGTAAACATACCGTAGGCGCCCGCCCAGCTGGGCGTAACCGTCACGATATTATCAGCCAGTCCTGTCCAGATTTCCTTAGCTTTATCACCATAAATCGTCTTGATCCAAAGCAACAATCCCAGTCCCGGCGCAGACGAACGCGGGTCCTCAATGACAATCTTGATATCGGAAGCGGCAAGTTCTTCGAACGTCTTAGGAACATCTGAAAGCTTGTTTTTATTATAGACAAACGCGAGCCAACCCCAATCGTAAGGCACGAAATAAGGATCGCTGAAGGACACAGGTAAGTCGTTCTTCCATGTCTGCCCATGCGGAGCAAACAAGCCCGAGGCCGTGGCTGCCGCAGTCATATTGGTGTCAAGGCCGAGCACAACATCAATATCAGACGATTTGCCCTCCATCTGCACTCTCGCAACCATCGTCGCTGCAGAGCCCCCGGACACAAATTTCAAATCGCAACTGCAGCTTGCTTCAAAAGCTTTTTCCACCGAAGGGCCAGCACCCCATTCTTCATTAAAGCTGTCATAGGTCAGTACATTAAGAACAGGAGTTTTTGCCACTGCAGCACAGGGAAAACCTGCGACAACACTGACAAATCCTAGCGCAAGAATCGAAGTTTTCATGTCTTTCTCCAATTGCGACAGAACAGGTCGGGCTTGGAGATATTCCATGCACCTTCCCTCTGCCGGTATAATCCGGTTGAGCTTCAACAGGCTCGCTTTCACATCTCAGCCTGAAAAGTCAGCCGCCCCGAGGTAGGAAACAACAGCTAAATGATCCAAATGAGAGTAAAAATTGACCACAGCTGCTTTTACCCCACGACACCCAACATCTCAGAACGTCAGCGAGCGAGATAAGGGGGCGACGACGACCGCAGCCCCCTAGCGTATAATTTATTTTGACAACACAGCTTGCCATTCAGCCAAAGCTTCATCACGCATAGCAGCTGCATCGGTCGGCGAAAGTAGTAGCGATTTAGCCGGGTGAGACCGATCAAAACCCTCAGGCAAGCCTGCTGATGGTGTCACTGAAGGATACATCCAGTTTTTCGTAATAACCGACTGGAAATCCTCGCTGCCTATGAAGGCAAGAAACTGATCGGCCAATTCCGGCTGGTCGGTTGCCGCCAACTTTCCAGCCACTTCAATCTGCATATAATGGCCTTCGTCGAACACGGCTGCCGCCTTAGTATCATCGTTTTCCGCTATCAAATGATAGGCAGGTGAAGTTGTATAGGACAAAACCATATCTACTTCACCTTCGGTAAACATACCGTAGGCCTCTGACCAACCGGGCGTAACAGTCACGATATTGTCCGCCAGTCCTGTCCAGATTTCCTTAGCTTTGTCACCATAAATCGTCTTGATCCAAAGCAATAATCCCAGCCCCGGCGTAGACGAACGCGGGTCCTCAATGACAACCTTGATATCAGAAGCGGCAAGTTCTTCGAACGTCTTAGGAACATCTGAAAGCTTGTTTTTATTATAGACAAACGCGAACCAGCTCCAATCGTAAGGCACGAAATAAGAATCGCTGAAAGACACGGGTAAGGTGTTCTTCCATTTCTGCCCATGCGGAGCAAACAGGCCCGAGGCCGTAGCCGCCTCAGTCAGATTGGTGTCAAGGCCAAACACAACATCAATATCAGACGATTTGCCCTCCATCTGGACTCTCGCAAGCATCGTCGCTGCATCACCAGACGCCACGAATTTCAAATCGCAGCTGCAGCTTGCTTCAAAAGCTTTTTCCACCGAAGGGCCAGCGCCCCATTCTTCACTGAAACCATCATAGGTCAGCACAGTAAGAACAGGAGTTTTTGCCACCGCAACACAGGGAAAACCTGTGAGAACACTGACAAATCCTAGCGCAAGAATCGAAGTTTTCATGTCTTCCTCCAATTGCGACAGAATAGGTCGGGCTTGGAGATATTCCATGCACCTTCCCTCCGCCGGTATAATCCGGTTCAGGTTCAACGGGTCCGCTTTCGCATCTCAGCCTAACAAGTCAGGCACCCCGAGGTAAGAAGCAGGATAAGCAATCAATTGTCAGACGCAAGGAAATAACAAAACGCCTTATGGTACATGCACGCTAAAGAAAGAATAAAAGAGAATTGTCCTTACCTTCTGCAAAGCCCTCAGCAAGGGATATTCGCGACAACAGAAAGAAAAACCAAAACAGTATATAATGTTTTCTCTTGCGCCATTTATTTTTAGGCGGAGAAGCAGCGAAGGGCAAACCGTCCGTTTCTGGAGCAAAAAAAGCCGTAGCGTTGCACCGCTGCCTCGTTTCGCCTAAAGCAAAAACTACAAGAGCGGGGACACAGTACATGTCTTTCAACACCTTCGGCCATATCTTCAGAGTCACAACATGGGGCGAAAGCCACGGCCCCGCACTTGGCTGCACTGTCGACGGCACCCCTCCGGGAATCGCGCTGACCGAAGAAGACATCCAACCATGGCTCGACCGCCGTAAGCCAGGCCAGAACAAGTTCACTACCCAACGCAAAGAGCCCGATCAGGTTCACATCTTGTCTGGCGTATTCGACGGCTTGACGACCGGCACACCGATTCAGTTGATGATAGAAAACACCAACCAGCAATCGAAAGATTACAACGACATCGCTCAGGCCTTCCGCCCCGGCCATGCCGACATCACCTACCACCAGAAATACGGCCACCGCGACCATCGCGGTGGCGGACGATCCAGCGCCCGCGAAACCGCCGCCCGCGTGGCAGCCGGTGGCATTGCCCGCAAAGTGCTTGCCACTTTTGTCCCCGGCCTGACAATCACCGGCTACATGATCCAAATGGGTGTCCACCAGATTGACCGCCGCCGCTTTGACGCCACGCAGATCGACAAAAACCCCTTCTGGTGCCCCGACCCTGTCGTAGCCACCAATTTGGCGACATATCTCGACGAGCTGCGCCTATCACAAAATTCGATCGGCGCAGTGATCGAAATCACAGCCAATGGGGTTCCCGCAGGCCTTGGCGCGCCGCTTTACGCCAAGCTCGACAGCGACCTCACCTCAGCCATGATGTCAATCAATGCCGTAAAAGGCGTCGAGATCGGTGACGGCATGGCCACCGCCGCACTAACCGGCACGGACAATGCCGACGAAATTCGCATGGGACCGGATGGTCCAGAATTTCTATCAAACCACGCGGGCGGCATCCTCGGCGGGATCTCTACCGGCCAACCCATCATCTGCCGCTTTGCCGTGAAACCCACATCCAGCATCCTCACTCCCCGCCGGACAATCAACACTAAAGGCGAAGAATTAGACCTTATCACCAAAGGCCGCCACGACCCCTGCGTCGGCATCCGCGCTGTTCCGGTGGGCGAAGCAATGATGGCTTGCGTTCTTCTCGACCACCTACTCCTCGACCGCGCCCACACGGGCGGGTACCGCGGACTGATTGGCTAAGCATCGCCACCGTGCAATTTTTGGAACTGCCGTAGCCGGGCCACGTCAAAGCGCCGGAAATTCCGCCGCGGAGATAAATACACCACGCAAGTTCCAATCAAGGCGATCCACGATCAAGAAATCAAAGCCGTGATCCATTAGGCTAAAAAGCAGCGCCGATACAGCGCGCCCTTATACTTTTTTCACCTCTCTAACACCAAATACGAAAGCAAAAGGGCCGCTCTGAAAGAGCAGCCCTTCACCAGTCTAAAAGACCGAGAAAAAATCAGGCGTTTACACTATCTTTGAGCGCTTTCGCGATCGAGAACTTGACCTGCTTATCAGCAGCCTTAGTCATAGTTTTGCCCGTAGCGGGGTTACGAACCTGACGCTGGGGGCGAGCGCGACATACGACTTTACCAAGACCTGGAAGGGTCACGGCACCACCGGCTACAACTTCACGCGTCACAACGGCTGCGATGGCGTCGAGGGCAGCACCGGCCAATTTTTTATCCGAACCCATTTTTTCGGCCAGAGCGGCAACAAGCTGTGTCTTGGTCATCGGTTTCTGCATTTTTCTATCCTTCGTT
Organism: Paracoccaceae bacterium; assembly: GCA_020852535.1. Lineage (GTDB taxonomy): Bacteria > Pseudomonadota > Alphaproteobacteria > Rhodobacterales > Rhodobacteraceae > Paragemmobacter. The sequence continues at coordinate 16,513 of JADZAO010000052.1, forward strand.
TATGATCCGCTCTTAAAAAGCGGGGGTGTCCCTGTAATTCAAACGACTGCACAGTAGCTAAATTAGGTTTTTCCGAACAAATCAAGCCTATTTTGCATCGAACACCCATATAGAATGCCCTTAGCGAGAAAAACTTCACAAAAACGCTGTCTCATCGAAGCTGCGCAGCTTGCGGCTATGGATGCGCTCGAGAGGCATTTCGCGCAACAATTCCATCGCCCGCACACCAATCAACAAATGTCGAGCGACCTGCGTCTTATAAAACTCGGATGCCATGCCAGGCAATTTTAACTCTCCATGCAGGGGCTTGTCTGAAACGCACAGCAGCGTGCCATAGGGCACACGGAAGCGAAAGCCATTCGCCGCAATCGTCGCACTTTCCATGTCCAGCGCGATGGCCCGTGACTGCGAAAGGCGCTGCACCGGACCCGACTGGTCGCGCAACTCCCAATTACGATTATCAATAGTAGCTACCGTTCCCGTACGCATGATGCGCTTCGACTCGTAGCCCTCCAAATGCGTCACATCCTCGACCGCATCTTCAAGCGCAATCTGAATTTCCGCCAAAGCCGGAATGGGCACCCAAATCGGAAGATCGGCGTCAAGCACATGGTCCTCACGAAGATAAGCATGAGCCAGAACAAAATCGCCCATCGACTGCGAATTGCGTAGCCCCGCGCAATGTCCCACCATCAGCCATGCATGCGGACGCAACACGGCGATATGATCGGTCGCGGTCTTAGCGTTTGAGGGTCCAACTCCGATGTTGACCAGCGTTATTCCCTGCCCGTCAGGGCGCTTAAGATGATACGTCGGCATTTGTGGCATCTTCGACGCCTGCGGCAAGATACCGTCACCCTTGGTAATAATCTGATTTCCAGGTGCCACAAAGGCGCTGTAGCCAGACTTCGGATCGTCCAACATCAACCGTGCATAGGCTTCGAACTCATCCACATAAAACTGGTAGTTTGTAAAAAGAATGTGGTTTTGGAAATACTCGACATCGGTCGCCGTGTAATGCACCAGCCGTGCCAGCGAATAATCAACCCGCTGCGCCGTAAAAGGGGCAAGCGGCTGCGAGCCATCTGGATGGAATCGCCTTGTACCATTAACAATGTCGTCATTAGTCGTCGCAAGATCCGGCACGTCGAACACATCGCGGAGGCTAAAATCCAGCACGCCCTCTTGCGGGACAGTGACATTTGGATTACCCGCCACCGCAAAATGTACCGGCATCGGCGTATTCGAAGTACCAATCACCACAGGCTGGCCATGATTCTGGATCAGAAGCCCAATCTGCTGGATCAGATAATTGCGAAACAATCTAGGCCGCGTCACCGTGGTCGAATAGCTGCCCGGAGCAGCAACATAACCAAAGGATAGACGCGAGTCGGTCTTGACGTAACTAGTCGTGGTCAGACGAATTTCGGGATAGAACGCTCGCACCCGCGCCTGCAACTTCTGTTCGGTGACAAAAGCGGTAAAATATCTAGAAAGAAACACAGTCGCCGCATCATATATTTCCTCAAGCCGATCGACAGCGGCAACCGGATCATAAAAAGCCTGTGGAGCAGGAGTATCCGGCATCATCACCGGCAAAGCATCATTAAGCATTATCATTTCATCTCTTCTTAATCCGGCATCTAAGCCGAAACCCACCCCCACGCGCAAGTGAAGCCTTTGCAACAACGAGTGGGTGGATGCAAAACTCTCGCCCTACATGCTCTGATTCTTTCTCCTGCATGGCGATAAGCGCCCCTTGCAGGTCAGCCTTTGACACCCGATAGTCGAAGAATGAAAACGCTTCTCTCCATCGGTCACGGTTATTCCGCCAGCGCTCTTGCACGCCACCTGCTCCCGCAAGGCTGGCGTATTATCGGCACGACACGCTCTGCCGCTAAAGTAGAAAAACTCCGCGCCGAAGGAATCGAGCCACTCCTGCTTCCAGGATCGCTAGAAAACGCAATCTCCCAAGCCACACACATACTCTCATCCGTCGCTCCCGATGACAATGGAGACCCGATCCTGCGCGACCACGGCACCGAACTAGCCGCGGCCCACCCCGAATGGGCAGGCTACCTGTCCACGACCGCCGTCTACGGCGATCATCAGGGCGGATGGGTAGACGAGACAACCCCGCTGACCCCGACGACCCGCCGCGGGGCCTCCCGCGTGCAAGCCGAAACAGAATGGGCAACACTTGGCCTGCCGCTGCACATCTTCCGCCTCGCCGGCATCTACGGCCCCGGACGCGGCCCCTTCGAAAAAGTCCGTGACGGCACCGCCCACCGCATTATAAAGCCCGGCCAAATCTTCTCGCGCATCCATGTCGAGGACATCGCTCTTGTCCTCGCATCCTCGATCGCGCACCCAAACGTGGGCGCTATCTACAATCTGTGCGACGACGACCCTGCCCCGCCCGAAGATGTGATCGGCCATGCCGCCACTCTGCTCGGCCTACCGCTACCGCCCGCCATCCCCTATGATCAGGCAGACATGACCCCAATGGCTCGCAGCTTCTATGCTGAATCAAAACGCGTCCAGAACAACCGTATCAAATCAGAACTGGGCATCAGCCTGATCTACCCAACCTACCGCGAGGGCCTTGCCGCCCTGCTCGCGGACGAACAGGCCCGCGATTGACGGCACGAGGGGCCACTCATCCTCCACGGAGCATATTCCGCGCCCTTCTCCCGAAGACAATTATTCAAGATCAAAAGAGTACATCTTTTATGCAGACCGGAAATTTTTCCAAAACAAGACGAGCCTCTATACCATTAAACAACCAAACTACCATAAAAGTCAGCCAATTACGCCGTTCTAAAAGAATTCGGCCACAAAGACTTGAAGAACATAGCCACGATTTCTTCATGAAGAACACGCACCACAAAACCGGAAAAATGATGCTTTTACATTTCCCTCAAGCCCGTTTTCCTACAACGGCAACCCCAAGCACATTAAGCACCCGTGCCTCGATATGTGCAGCATCGAGCCCTGCGACCTGATACATTCGGTCGGGACTGGCATGATCGATAAAGATATCAGGTAGCACCATCGACCGAAACTTCAGCCCACGATCAAAGATGCCTTCGTCCGCCAAAAGCTGCGCCACATGGCTGCCAAAACCACCCACTGAGCCCTCCTCAACGGTCACTAGCGCCTCATGATGCCGTGCAGCGTTCAGGATCAGATCACGATCCAACGGCTTGGCAAAACGTGCATCAATTACCGTAGGCGCTATTCCCCGCGCTGACAGCGCCTCTGCCGCCCGCAGCACCTCTGACAAGCGCGTACCGAATGACAAGATCGCCACGCGCCCACCTTCGGCAATAATGCGACCAATGCCAATCTCAAGCGGAACCCCACGCAACGGCATCTCAACGCCTACGCCATCGCCACGAGGGTAACGGAAGGAAATAGGCCCCTCATCATACGCAGCGGCAGTCGCCACCATATGCATCAACTCAGCCTCATCCGCCGCCGCCATCACCACGATGCCCGGTAGACTGGTCAGAAACACCACATCAAATGCCCCTGCGTGGGTGGCACCATCCGCCCCCACCAACCCCGCACGATCAATAGCAAAACGCACCGGCAAGCGCTGAATCGCCACATCATGCACGACCTGATCGTAACCACGCTGCAAAAAGGTAGAATAAATTGTACAAAACGGTTTCATTCCCCCTGCGGCCATACCCGCACTGAACGTGACCGCATGCTGCTCGGCTATCCCCACATCAAAAACACGCGTTGGAAAGCGTTTGGCAAACAGGTTCAAGCCTGTCCCGTCGGGCATCGCCGCCGTCACCGCGACAATTTTATCATCTTGCTCAGCCTCGGCAATCAAGCCTTGAGCGAAGACCTTAGTATAGCTAGGCACAGACGACACCGCCTTGGCCTGCACGCCAGTTAACACATCAAACTTAGCCGTGGCATGCCCTTTGTCCTGCGCAGCTTCAGCCGGAGCATAGCCCTTACCTTTCTTTGTAATCACATGAATCAGCATCGGCCCCGTAGCCCGCGCTTTGACGGTACGCAGCACGGCAAGCAACTGGTCCAGATCATGCCCGTCAACTTGGCCAATATAAGAAAAGCCTAACTCCTCAAACAACGTTCCGCCCACGGCCATGCCCTTGAGCATCTCTTTGGCCCGCCGTGCACCCTCTTGAAGCGGCTCAGGTAAAAGCGAAACCGCCCCCTTTGCAGCCGCCTTAAACTCCTGAAACGGCGCACCCGTATAAAGCCGCGTAAAATATGCCGCCAGCGCTCCGACAGGCGGCGCAATTGACATCTCATTATCGTTCAAAATGACAAACAGCCGCTTCTTTAAATGGCCCGCATTGTTCATTGCCTCAAAGGCCATACCGGCACTCATGCTGCCGTCACCGATGACAGCAATCGCGTCACCAGAATCACCGCCTAAATCACGTGCCGCCGCAAAGCCTAACGCGGCAGAAATCGAAGTTGAGCTGTGAGCCGCACCGAACGGGTCGAACGAGCTTTCCGACCGTTTGGTGAACCCAGATAGACCGCCTTCCATACGCAACGTGCGTATACGATCGCGCCGGCCCGTCAGAATCTTATGCGGATAGCACTGGTGTCCCACGTCCCAGATAAGCTTATCACGCGGCGTGTCGAAAACCGCGTGAATCGCCACCGTCAACTCGACCACGCCAAGACCAGCCCCCAGATGCCCGCCCGTCACTGACACCGCCGAAATCGTCTCGGCCCGCAACTCATCAGCAAGTATACGCAATTCGCGATCGTTCAATACCTTCATGTCAGCGGGAAAGCGCACACGATCAAGGATAGGGGTGACAGGTCTGCCGGTCATTGTCTCAGCTTTCCCGGGCAATCACAAAACGCGCTGCCGCTATCAGATTCGCCGCCCTTGCACCATAGGGTGCAAGATGCGACTCGGCCTCGTCCACCAAAGCCTTTGCCCGCCCCTTAGCAGCCTCCAATCCAAGCAACGCAACAAATGTCGCTTTGCCAACCTCGACATCTTTTTGTAAACGCTTGCCCGCCTTTGCGGCATCCCCTTCCACATCAAGAACATCGTCCCAGATCTGAAATGCCAATCCCAAGGCCATGGCATAGTTCCGCAGTGGCACAGGATCGGCTCCCGAGATAACAGCCCCCGCCTCAGCCGACCAACAAATCAGCGCACCCGTCTTGCCTGCCTGCAATCTTGTAACTGCCTCTAGCCCCAACGGAGTCGTCGCCGTCTCGGCCGCGATATCCAGCGCCTGTCCCAAAACCATTCCCTCGGCTCCCGAAGCCTTTGCAAGCGATGCAATCAAAGCCACCCGCACATCGCCCGCCCCCAGCGCCGGATCACACAGCAATTCAAAGGCCAGCGCTTGCAGGGCATCCCCCGCCAACACAGCTGTCGCTTCATCCCACTTCACATGCACCGTGGGCAGCCCGCGCCGAAGATCATCATCGTCCATGCAAGGCAAGTCGTCATGCACAAGACTATAAGCGTGCAACGCCTCAACCGCTGCTGCAGCACCGATGGCATCGGACCTGCCAAACATCCGCGCCGATTCCAACACCAAAAAACCGCGTAACCGTTTGCCGCCGCGCAAGGCGTAGCGCATCGCATCAACCACCGGCACATCTGCCCGCCCTGTCAACGCTGCCATAAGCCGGGTCTCAATCCGTGCAGCATCCGTGGTTAGAACGGCAGAAAAGCTCACATCCCCTCCACCGGAGAAGTCCCTACCGCACTGCCTTCCTGTGCGCGGATAACCTCAACCTTAGCCTCGGCTGCCGCCAGTTTCGATGCGCAATGCGCCTTCACCGCCGCGCCCTTTTCATAAAGAGCAATCGATTGCTCAAGCGCCACCTCACCACGTTCAAGCTGGTTCACCACCTGCTCCAGCACCACCATAGCCTCTTCAAAGGTCATTTCGGACACAGATTTTTCACTCATAGCCCACACTCCTCAAACACGCCCACATACGCCACCAAACAGGCTTCCAATGCCTGCAAATCATATCCCCCTTCAAGTGTCGAGACGATCCGCCTCTTCACAGTGCCTATCAAAAATGTCCCACAACTATCCCGTCTACCAGCTGGAACCCTCATCCTGCCACCCTCAATCTGGCTGCAGCATATACCCCTCACCACGCACGGTTTGAAGATAACGAGGCTGGCGCGGGTCATCTTCGATCTTACGCCGCAGCCGCGTGATTTGCACGTCAACCGCCCGCTCCTGTGCTCCCTCTTCCACGCCACGCCCAAGATCACCAACCAGCTTTTCTCGCGCTACCGCAACACCAGGCTGCGCCGCGAAAATTCGCATCAACGCGGCCTCGGTTGTAGTCAGCCGCACCGGATCGGCTCCACGCCACAATTCACCGCGGTCCATATCATAGCGCACCGCGCCCATGTGCAACATACGTAGTGCCGAATCAGCGGATTTTGCTACTGGCATCCGCCGCAAAATAGCGTTTATCCGCAAAAGCAGTTCTTTCGGCTCAAATGGCTTCACCAAATAATCATCCGCGCCCGCCTCAAACCCTTCGATCCGATTTGCCGTCTCGCTACGCGCCGTTAGCAGCAAGATCGGCACCGCCAGCCGCGCCCGCAAATCGCGCGTCAGACTAATGCCGTCCTCGCCCGGCATCATCATATCAAGAACAATCATATCAAATTCCAGCCCGCCGAGCAGCCGCCGTGCATGCGCACCATCACGTGCAACGGTCACCAGATAGCCATTTCGCATCAGGAATTTCTGCAAAAGCCCCCTGATACGCTCATCATCATCGACGACCAGTAGATGTACCTGCAACCCACTCATGCACCACCATCCCTCAACCCTTGATACTGCCTGAGCATCTTGGGATCCATCATCGCCTCCAGTACTGTACGGAATCCCTGCACTGCCGCTGGTCCCGCCGCACGATAAGCTACCCGCATCCGCGTCCGCTGCGCGTCCGACAGCTCCCGCTCTAGTTCCGCCCCCTTAGCAGTCAAATACAGATGCCGCTCGCGCTTGTCCTCCTTACCCACCCGCTGCTCGACCAACCCATCCTCAATCAAGCTCCGCAACACGCGATTCAAACTCTGCTTCGTCACACCAAGAATCGCCAGCAGGTTCGATACCGTCGTACCCGGTGAACGATGAATAAAATGGATAGCTCGATGATGCGCCCGCCCATAATCCATCCCTTCCAGAATACGATCGAAGTCCGCCGTAAAACCACGATAGGCGAAGAACATCGCCTCAATACCCTTGCGCAACTGCTCGTCCGTTAGAAACAGTAATCCCTCGCAACCCTTCGCCCCGTCCACCATCATAACCTCCCAAGTCACCCCCAATTTATGTCAGCCTTATTGACTTTCCAAGTACAGACTGTTATCCAAGACTTCAGCTTTGCGTAACTTATGGCCATTTTTTACTTAGCCCACGCAACATTCACAAACTTTACCCGTGGGGAAGGACAATGGCAGGTTACGACGATCGTGACGGCTTCATCTGGATGGATGGCAAACTGGTGGAATGGCGTCGAGCAAACGTCCATATCCTGACCCATGCCCTGCATTACGCCTCTTCCGTGTTCGAGGGCGAACGCTGCTACAACGGAAAAATCTTCAAATCTTCAGAACATTCGGCCAGACTGTTGAGATCGGGCGAGATGCTCGACATGCCAATCTCTTACACCATCGAACAAATCAATGCGGCCAAGGAAGAGGTCTTACGGGCCAACGGCCTAACCAATGCCTATGTGCGCGCCATCGCCTATCGCGGTGCGGGCGAAGAGATGGGTGTTGCCTCGCAGGCCAACCCCGTTCGCCTTGCTATTGCCTGCTGGACATGGGGCGCCTATTATGGCGACGCCAAAATGAAAGGCGCGAAGCTCGACATCGCCAAGTGGAAACGTCCCTCGTCCGAAACCATCCCCTGCGAGGCGAAAGCCTCGGGCCTTTATATGATCTGCACGATGGCCAAACACGCAGCACAGGCTAAGGGTTGCTCCGACGCCATGATGTTCGACTACCGCGGCTATGTTGCAGAAGCAACCGGCGCAAACATATTCTTCGTACGTGACGGCGAAGTCTACACCCCTACCCCCGACTGCATCCTAAACGGCATCACCCGCCAGACCGTCATCGGCATGCTCCACAAAATGCAGATCAAGGTGCACGAACGCCACATCGAAGCGCACGAACTCGCCACATTCGAACAATGCTGGCTTACCGGCACGGCAGCCGAAATAACTCCCGTCAGCCAGATCGGAGATTACACGTTCAAGGTCGGCGATATCACAAGACGCGTGGCGACAGACTACGATGCACTGGTTCAAGCGTAAAAATCATAGCAACTTCTTCATCCTTGGAAGTATAATCTGCTTGAACACTACCACAGATAGTAAATCTGCATCACAATAACTTATGAGGTGCTAATAAAAACACTTCCTAAAATTTTGGGAATAATTCCGTCGCCTCTACCCACAAAAGCAGCATCCCTTCAGAAATGCACCGCTCGCACCCCGTAACGCATTCAGCCTTGTCCAACGCAAAATACCGCGCCACCTTTAAAATATCTTCCTACTGACCCAACCACCATCACAGTACTTCAGTAAGACTAACCCTTCAACCTAAGCCCACCACCCAATTGGCTCAAAGCCCAAGCCGCTGCATCCGCCACCGCAGGGTCAGGATCATCCAACACTGACGCTGCAACGGGCACCAACGCAAGCATCCCAGAATTACCAATGGCATAAAGCACATTCCGCACAAACCTGTCCCGCCCGATCCGCTTAACGGGCGACCCCGCAAAGCGCGCCCGAAACGCGGCATCGTCAAGTGCCGCAAGTTCCGCCAATTCCAGTGCCCCAACCCGCGGCTGATACCCCAAATCCTGCGCGGCGACCGCAAACTTGTTCCATGGGCACACCGCCAGACAATCGTCACAGCCGTAAATCCGATTCCCCATCAACCTGCGCAATTCTTCATCCACCGGCCCCTTATGCTCAATGGTTAGGTAAGAAATGCACCGCCGCGCATCCAAATGGTAAGGTGCCGGAAAGGCATCCGTCGGACAAATATCCAAACAAGCCGTACAAGACCCACAATGGGTGACCTCGGCCACATCTCTCGGCAATTCGATAGTAGTAAAAATCGCCGCCAGAAAAAACCAGCTTCCCAAATCACGCGCGAGTAAATTGGTATGCTTTCCCTGCCACCCCAGCCCCGCCGCCTGCGCAAGCGGCTTCTCCATCACAGGTGCCGTGTCGACAAAAACCTTGATTTTACCCCCACCCTGATCAATCAGCCAGCGCCCCACTCGTTTGAGCCGCCGTTTAACGAGATCATGGTAATCCTTACCCTGCGCATAAACCGAAACCGCCCCCCGCTCCGGCTGCGACAGTACCTCCAGCGGGTCCGCTTGCGGCGTGTAAACCTCAGCCAACATCACCACCGAACGCGCCTCGGGCCACAAAACCGCTGCCGACCCACGCCATTCGGCACGGCTTTCCATCCAGCCCATCTGCCCATGACGCCCCTCGGCCAGCCACGCCGCCAATCGGACCGCTGCCTCTGGCACCGCATCGGGCGCACAAATACCGACCTTGGAGAACCCCTCATCCATTGCCCGCGCCACAAGGGCAACCTTCAACGCGCCTGCGTCTTTCATTCTGGCTTAAATGTCCTCAGGATAATGGCACCAAAGGCATAAAAAGGCAGAATGCCCTCACAGATTTCCTATGAAAATCCACTTTCCGTAAACTCAGAAATCAAGGTCCGCATAATGCTGCGGCGGTGGAAATCCTGGTACTTGATCAGCCAGCAGCGTGCGAAAAGCAGGTCTCGACTTTATCTTGGCATACCATTCCTTCACCGTGGCAGAACGATTCCAGTCCACATCGCTGATATAATCCAGACAAGACAAATGTGCCGCTGCCGTCAGATCGGCCAACGTCATCACATCGCCAGCCAGCCAACGCCGCTGGTCTAACAACCAACCCATATAATCAAGGTGATATTTAATCCGAGTCGCCCCAAATTTAACATTCTTGCTGTCAGGGTAGCCCTGCCCCATGATTTTCTTATTTATACGCTCGTAAAGGAGCTTTGACGTAACCTCATCGTGAAATTTGTCATCAAACCATGCACACAGCCGACGCACCTCATGTCGCAGCTCGGCCTCACACGGCATCAGTTGCGGCGCGGGGTGGCATTCTTCAAGATACTCGCAGATCGCTTGACTTTCTGTCAGCACCTTGGTGTCGATCTTCAGGATCGGAACTTTACCCGCCGGATTTCGACGCAAGAAATCCGGTGAAGGATTCCAATAGCGCTCTTCAACAAGTTCTACCTCAAGCCGCTTCTCGGCCAGCGTCAAGCGGACCTTCCGGCAAAAGGGTGACAGGGGGAAGTGATAGAGCCGGATCATAACCTAGTATCACACTTTTGTAACGCCTACGAACTCATTGCCCGCTCTGGGGACAAATTTCAACTGCGAATAAAACGCAGCTTGACCAACAAAAGTCTATTTTTCGAAACAGTCCACCCGCGTATCAGCGACAATTGTTTCAACGCCGCCCATAATAGACCGCGTCCGTTGCCGAATAAAGGAAGACGGATTGGCCGCATCGCGGTTCTGCGGATCGGGCAAAACCGCCGCGAGACGTGCCGCTTGCATAGGCGACAGATCCCGCGCATCGACCCCAAAGTAATGTTGCGCCGCCGCCTGCACGCCAAACACGCCCGTCCCAAACTCAGCCACGTTCAGATAAACCTCAAGAATACGACTCTTCGACCAAAACAGCTCGACCACAGGGGTCATCGTGGCTTCCATCGCCTTTCGTAGCCATGATCGGCCATGCCACAGAAAAACGTTCTTAACCATTTGCTGGCTAATGGTCGAAGCACCACGGTTCGATCCCTCAGTCACCGCCTCACGAATCGCCTTCATGTCAAAGCCCCAGTGCAAACAGAAATTAGCATCCTCTGCCGCCACAACCGACCGCACCACAGTGGGTGCCATCTCATCAATCGAGAGCCAATCTTTCTCAATTCCACCCAACCGCCAAGCCTCACCAATCTGATAGAGATTGATCGGTGGCGGCAGCACCAAAAACAGCAAAATCAGCGCCAGATAAAACGCCGCGATACCTGCAGCAATCCGTCCTGCCAAAACCAGAACCAACCGTTTCGTCACGAGGCCAAAAGACACTACCAAAGCCTTTGACGAAACCGCAGCAGACTTTTTCGTCCGCCGTTTCGACGGACTCAGAGAAGGCCCTTTTTGTGAGAGAGTATCATCGCTCATAACGCGCAACATAGCCACGATGCAAGCGGCGTGGTCAACCCACGCCGCTTGCGCGTTTTCAGCTTAGGCAGATTTTTTCTGCGTACGTAGCAAGTAAGACAAAAGGCCCCATTCTCAGCGGAGCCCTTCCGCTCACTCAACAAAAGCCTTAGCCCCCTCATCTGTCAGCGGATGCGCTAGATGAACAAGCATCTCCTTAGG
>JADZAO010000053.1 GCA_020852535.1 Paracoccaceae bacterium
GCTTCGATCAAGCCGCCGATGCGTGTCATGATGTGTGCTGCAGCGGGCATAACCTCGACCACATCGCCCACTTTGGTATCGTGAAGTCGGTGAGCTAGTAGGCCGAGGTTTGTGGGTGTACCGCGACCCAAGGTCAGTTTGCCATCGGCTAGTCCGACCATGGTTTCCGCCCAGCCCTGCGGCTGGCGGGTGAACTGGCGGATCGGCAACGTGTCGAAGAATTCGTTGGCTAGTAGAAAGAGCGGTGTGTCAGGCAGGTCTTCAATGCTATTTGCCCATGTTACCGTCGTGCCAAGGGCGCGGCGTTGCACCTCGCGCAGGGTGGTTGAGGCCTCGACAAGTACTATCTGTGCTGCTGAATGAAAGCCCGGCACGCCTCGTGTGGCCCGCAATACATCGGTTATCAATGTGCCGCGACCTGGGCCGAGTTCTGCTAACGTGAAGGGTGCGGGCGCGCCCTGGTCGAGCCAGGCTTGGGCAAGGGCAAGGCCCAGAAGTTCGCCGAACATTTGGCTGATCTCGGGAGCTGTTGTGAAATCACCGCCTGTGCCAAAGGGATCGCGCGTGGTATAATAGCCGTGAGTGGGGTGTAGTAGGCAGTCTAGCATATAATCTGCCAGTGTGATCGGCCCTGTAGTGGCGATACGTTGTGTCAGTAGGTTAGCCAGTGGAGTCACGTCGCTGGCCGCGTCTTTGCCCGCATCAAGAACCAGAGTCCTGCTAGTATCATTGGCAGCGACAGCACTTGTCCCATTGTTAGCCCGTAGCCACTGAAATGTAGTACAAGGCCAAGCGGGTTATCGGGTGTCATGAACTGTGCATCGGCCTGCCGTACGAATTCAACGGCAAAGCGAGTTAGCCCGTAATTTGCCAAAAATAGCCCCAGTAGACGTCCTGGCTTTTGCAGCCACCCGCCACGCCAGACCGCCCAAAGTAGCAACGCTCCCAGAAGCAATCCTTCCAGTGCGGCTTCGTATAGCTGCGAGGGGTGGCGGGCGCAGACAGTAAGTATGTCTTTGCAGGTTTGTGCTGCCTCGCCTGGGAAGACGACGCCCCACGGTAGATTAGTCGGGCGGCCCCATAGTTCGGCATTGATGAAATTGGCGACGCGGCCAAGAAACAGGCCTATCGGAGCTGCTACCGCGATTAGATCGGCTAAGGACAGTATTGGAATTTTTTCGTTTCGGGAGAAGATGATGCTTGCCACCATTACTCCGATGAAACCGCCATGAAACGACATGCCGCCTTCCCAGACGCGCAGCACGTGAGTTGGATTTTGTAAGAAAAAAAATGGCTGATAGAATAGTACATAACCGGTCCGACCGCCAAGAATTACACCAAAGATGACCCATGTCAGCAGTCGCTCAATCTGGTTGGTATTGGCCGGAGCGGAGCCATTCCACAAATGTTGTGTGGTGACGATGCGGGTGATCAGCTTCCACCCCGCTAGAAGTCCAACAATATACGCTAGCGCATACCAGCGTAGGGCTAACGTCACACCACCGACTTCGAAGGAAAAGATTTCGGGCGAGATGTTGGGGAAGGGAATGTAGGACATGGCCTGCCTGTATCTAGATGGGTAGATTTTCGGGATTAAGGTGGGGGAAGTCAATCTGTTGTGCTATGTGCGTGCGGTCTTTTTTGGGGGGAGAAGTTTTTTGTTCCGTCCGTCCGATCTGTTCTTGCAAGCGGTGCTTGATGGGCTTGTTTTACGACACGGGTTGGCTCATATGGGGTATAAGCGATAGAAAGGATGTCGTTATGCAGATTCGGAATAAGTTTTTAGATGATATCTCGCAAGTTATGACTAATGCGATGGGCCTAGCACAGGGCGCTAAGGTTGAGGCTAAAACTGCTATGAAGAGTCTTGTCGATCGCTGGATTGCGGACCGCAATTTTGTTACGCGCGAGGAATTTGATGCTGTGCGAGCGGTGGCTTTGAAAGCCCGTGAAGAGAATGTGGCACTTAAGAAGCGGTTGACATTGCTTGAAAAAAAGCTTCCTGAAGCGACGAAGCCTAGTAAGAAGAAAAATACCTGACAGGCCTCTATTGATAAGGTCGCCTCAAGGGGGCTTGATGTCCCCCGGGTGATGGTGGTTTCAAGGATCGGCGGATGCAGTTGTGGCAAGAAAACTCTGGCGTGCCAGCTGCATAAAGTCGGTGGAATCTGGTGTTTTTTGCATTACGGTATTCATCCCGCGCTGCTTTGAAGCGGGTTATTTTTTTTCTCACAACGGTAGCGCTCAGCCTGACGATGGGGTGGGTATAGTTTCGCTGGCGTAGGCAGAGCACCAGATTGACGTCGACGAGTTCGGCCATGAAAAGATTTGGTAATGATTACATTGGGCTGACGCATTTGTTCCAAATGCCAGTGTTACGTGTCTGTTCTTGGCAACTCGCACTCTTGCCTGCAGCTGTTTGAGTTGCGCTCTATTGCCGTTGCGGCGCAGTTTGGAAAATTGTCCACAGAAGATTGTCGTAGAAATCACTTTATAGGCTTTTGGTTTACACCCCTACCATATATAGTATGACTTCAGTCTAGAAAACGCTGAAAATTGCTAGATACTCAGCTTCTAGTGGGTTTTGGCCCGCCAGATATCCTATGATGAGGCCGAGCAGATGTCGATTTCCGAAGATTACTATTCCTCCTACGACCTTCACCCGATTGACATAGTTGAAACGCTTGCCGAGCATAATGACTGGAAGTTTGATCGCGTTACCGACGATCAGATTGCCATGTTAGTTGAGGGACAATGGCGTAGCTATTCGTTGACGCTTGTGTGGTCGCGGCAGGATGAAACGTTGCGGTTGATTTGTACCTTCGAAATGGAACCGCCGACAGAGCGGATGAGTCAGCTTTACGAGATGCTGAACTGCGTTAATGAAATGGTTTGGACTGGCGCGTTTACTTATTGGGACGAGCGAAAACTGATGGTTTGGCGCTATGGTCTGCCGTTGAAAGGCGGGCAGGGAGTTAACTCTGACCAGATTGACCGGTTGATCACCAACGCGGTTTTGGCGGCGGAACGCTTTTATCCTGCTTTCCAGCTTGTCGCTTGGGCGGCCTATCCGCCTGCCGATGCTATGAAGGTCGCTATTGCCGAGGCTTACGGTCGCGCCTAGTCTATTCCACAAAATGGGGGCGATTATTTTGAAACAGGTAGCCCGTGACGGGCTGGTTCTTTTGGGCTGTGGTAAGATGGGCTCGGCCTTGCTGGCGAGGTGGCTTGTGGCGGGTTTACCTGCCGCGTCGGTCTGGGTGATTGAGCCAAACCCTTCAGATTGGTTGAGATCTGCGGGTGTACATCTGAACGAAGGGGTTCCACCCGAGCCCGCTGTGGCGCTTTTGGCGGTGAAACCGCAAATAATGGGTGCCGCGTTGCCTTCTCTGGTCTCCTTGGCAAACGGTAGGACGCTGTTTTTGTCGATCGCGGCGGGAACGACGATTGCTGCTTTCGAGGCGATTCTTGGCGATCGGACGCCTATCGTGCGGACCATGCCGAATACGCCTGCGATGGTGAACCGCGGGATCACGGCGCTGTGCAGGAACGCCCGTGTGACTGATGCTGAAATGGCGCTTGCCGTAGCGTTGATGGGGGCAGTGGGCGAGACGGTTATTTTGGACGGAGAGCACCAGATTGATGCGGTGACTGCTGTTTCTGGGTCGGGTCCAGCCTATGTTTTTCATTTGATTGAGACGATGGCGGCAGCGGGCGAGGCTGAGGGTTTGTCGCGTGATGTCGCGATGCGTTTGGCGCGGGCCACAGTATGCGGTGCGGGAGAATTAGCATATCAGTCTAAGGACAGTGCCGCGCAGTTGCGTGTCAACGTAACCTCGCCTGGCGGGACTACGGCTGCGGCTTTAGATGTGCTGATGGATGCAAAGGCCGGTTTTCCGGCGCTGCTACGTCGGGCGGTCAAGGCAGCGGCAGAACGCGGGCGAGAGTTGGGGAAATGACGATCATCTATGATGATTTAGCCAATGCTGATATCTGCGGAGGTCGCATTATCAGCGCCGAGATTTTCTCCTGAGTCGGGTAAAGATTTTAAATCGACATGCACCTTTGTTGGTGCTCAAGATTTATGGAATGCCTGAAGACTAGTTGGGTTTACGTGGTATGCAGAAATCCTACATAGGGTTTGATTCGTGAGTGCGCGGCGAGCGCGCTGATCCTAGAGTGATATATTTCTAGAATGTGAGCATTTCTGGGACCACTCCGTGGAGATAGCGTAAGTTATATCAGCCTTCCTTAAGATAGACTTCGGCGTCACACTGAAATGGTCGCTTATTTTCTTGAATGTCCTGCGTGTTTCTGAGGAAGTGTTTCTGTTTATTGGGGCGGTCTTGAGATGCCGTCTGAAGGATGGGCGATGCGCCTTATCTCGCTTTGGTGTGTGGATAGGCACTTGCGGATTGCGCGATGTGGGTGATTATAGGGGCATGAGCGACCAGACCAAACAGCAGAATCTTGCCCGCCGTTTCATCGAGGTTTTGCCCCATTCTCGCGCTTTGGGAATGGAGCTAGTTAGTTTTGGCGGCGGGCATGTGGTGATGACTATGCCCTATGATGTGCGTTTTGTCGGCGATCCAGCGACCGGTGTGATGCATGGCGGTGCCGTCTCGGCCTTGATGGATACGGCCAGTGGTGCTGCGGTTATGTCGCATCCGGTGGGGCCAGTTTCGACCGCCACGCTGGATTTACGGATCGATTATTTTCGCTCTGCTACGCCGGGTCAAACAATTACAGCGCGGGCCGAGTGCTACCAAACCACGCGGACGGTTGCTTTTGTGCGGGTTATAGCAATGGACGAGGACGAGGCGCGTCCCGTGGCCGCAGCGACGGGTGTCTTCACGCTTGATCTGCCGCAAGAGAGGACGTGATGCGCGACAAACTAGAACCAGTGCAGATGATTAAGCAGCGGCGTGATGCGGCGCTGACTGCGCTTTGGTCGGGGGTGCCTTACATCCAGTATCTGGGAATAAGGTTTGACCGGCGCGGCGACGAATTGACTGCGATTTTGCCCTTCGACGAAAAGCTGATCGGCAACCCGACGCTACCAGCGCTGCACGGCGGGGTGATCGCGGCCTTTCTTGAAGTAGTGGCGATTATCGAACTGTCTTGGTCGATTCTCTGGGAAGAGATGGAGGCGGGTCGTCTAGATCCAGGCAAGATCACGCTAAATCCGCCCCGCTTTCCTAAGACCATCGATTTTACCGTGGACTATTTGCGCTCTGGCTTGCCGCGTGATTCTTATGCACGGGCGCGGGTGAACAGGTCGGGTCGGCGTTATGCCTCGGTGCATGTCGAGGCATGGCAGGATAATCGCGCAAGGTTGTTTGCGCAAGGGACGGGGCATTTTCTTATGCTGCCTGCGGCGGTTGATTCGAACGTTGCAGGTGGAAGCTCCATTGGCCTGTGACAGTCTTGCCGTTTTGTTTAAATGTGACCAACCTAATTAACCGTCGTTTACTAAAGATAGCCGCAGCTCTTGTGCTTTCCTGCGGGACCCTTCTGTTGCTTGGCGAGTTTTTTTCGGCCAGATGGGGTAGGTGGCATTTGTCGAGACGTAGGCTTTTCGTAGTATTGTGGACTATCAGCTGATCTGCTCCTAACGTTTTGAGCGTTTTAAGTCGCAGGCGTATGGCTGAAGATCGCTATGCTGACGCTTTTAAGATTGTCGATCACGAGGTTCGGGTTATGGCCTGACGCGCTGACATGCAAAAATCTGGGTAGATCGTCGTAAGGGATTACAACGTCATCTAATGTATCCATCAGATGGTTGAGTCCGGAGCCGAGGATTAGGCTAAAGCTGACGAGTGTATTTTTCGTATGGGTGTGAATGAAAGTGGCAAGTTTAGCGTTCTTTCACATAGGGTTTTCCGCCTGCGCGTGGCGGGATGGCTTTGCCGACGAAACCGGCAAGTACGAGGACCGTTAGAATATAGGGTAGCGCGTCGAGGAAGGGCACGGGAATCTTGATCCGCATCATGGCGGTGACGACATCAGGACGCAGTGCGAGTGCTTGAAAGAAGCCAAATAGCATGCAAGCCCCCAGCGCTTGCCATGGACGCCATTTCGCGAAGATGAGGGCGGCAAGCGCGATATAGCCTCGTCCTGCTGTCATTTCGCGTCCGAAGCCTGCTTGTAGGGCGGTTGCCATATAGGCCCCTGCAAGGCCGCAGAGTAGTCCGGTGATGGAGACCGCTGTGAAGCGTAGCCCTTTGACCGAAATGCCTGCGGTATCGACAGCCGCGGGGTTTTCTCCCACTGCTCGTAGGCGCAGGCCGAAACGAGTGCGGTGAAGCACCCACCATGACAATGGCACACAGAGGAGAGCGACATAGACGAGGATGGCATGGCCGGAAATTACATCAGCATAAACTGGTCCGATCACTGGTATGTTGCGAAGGTTCTCAGTGAAGGGCAGGGTGATTTCGTTGAATCGGGCGGTACTTTCCAGCTGTGGGGTGCGTCCTCCCTGACCAAACAGGCGTTGGGCGGTTAACGCGGTGATACCCGAGGCAAGAAAATTTAGCGCCACACCGGAAATCAGTTGGTTGCCACGGAAGGTGATTGAGGCCATACCGTGCAGTGCAGCAAAGACCATTGATCCCATGATGGCTGCTCCAAGGCCCAGCCAGACCGATCCTGTTAAGAATGCTACAGCCCCTGAACACATCGCGGCCATTAGCATCTTGCCTTCCAGCCCGATGTCGAAGATGCCTGCTCGTTCCGAAAACAGCCCTGCGAGGCAGGCGAAGAGCAAGGGCGTACCCAGTCGCAGCGTTGAGTCGAGAATTTGTAGAAGCGTCGCGTAATCCATTATGCTACCTGCCTTTTCTTGTTTAAGGAGAAAAGCCAGACCAGAAGCATCCGAACCATTACATCAAGCGCTCCTGTAAATAGGATTACCAGACCTTGTACCACGATGCGCAGTTCGATTGGGATTGAAGTCCATAAGCCAAGCTCGGCCCCGCCCTGATACAGAAAGCCGAACAACACCGCAGCCAGCACTACGCCGACAGGGTGGTTTCGGCCCATCAGTGCAACCGCGATTCCTATGAAGCCTGCTCCTTCGGGCGAGTTCTGTAACAGCCGTTCTGCCTCGCCCATGACGTTGTTGACCGACATTAATCCTGCCAGCGCGCCTGACAGGATCATTGACACCATGATGATCTTGGTTGGGTTAATGCCTGCATAGCGGGCAGCGGCTTCTGATTTTCCAAAAGCGCGGATTTGATAGCCAAGGCGGGTACGCCACAGGATTACCCAGACTACTAAGGCGGCGGCAAGCGCGATGAAGAGGGTAATGTTGGCAGGTACGTTTTTGATGAAGAATAGGTTCAGGATCGGAATTTCATTCAGTGTTGGCAGGGCTACGGTTTCACTGAATCGGGCGGTTCCGGGATTTATCTGTCCTGGGGGACGTAGAACGTCGACCAGCAGATAGACGATTAAAGCTGCTGCGATGTAGTTGAAAATGATCGTTGTGATGACGATATGGCTGCCGCGTTTTGCTGCTAGATATGCCGGAATTGCAGCCCAAACCATGCCAAACGCAGCGGCCGACAGAGATGCCGCCAGTAGCGCCGCCGACCAGTGTGGCCACGGGATCATTAGGCACGTTAAGGCTACGCCTAAACCACCAAGCTGTGCTTGTCCTTCGCCACCTATGTTGAACATTCCTGCATGAAAGGCGATGGTTACTGCAAGGCCGGTGAAGATGAAGCTGGTGGTATAGTAAAGTGTATAGCCCCATCCATAGCTTGACATTAACGAGCCTTGGACCATCACATCTAGAGCTTCGATTGGGCTTTGGCCGATGGCGCTGATGACGATAGCACTGATAGTCGCGGCAAAGAGCAGGCTGATTAGCGGCACAAGCACTACATCGGCCCATTTGGGTAAATGGTCCATCAGGCCTTCCCCGTTATGCCTGCCATGAGCAGGCTAAGTTCACGCTCGTTGGTTGTTTTAGGATCGCGAAAGCCCATAATCCGTCCGTCGAACATCACAGCAATACGGTCGGACAGCGACATGATCTCGTCAAGCTCGACTGACACTAGCAGGATTGCCTTGCCTGCGTCGCGCAGCGCCACGATTTGTCTGTGGATAAATTCAATAGCTCCGATATCTACGCCCCGTGTTGGTTGGCCTATTAGTAAGAGGTCGGGGTTCCGTTCGATCTCGCGGGCTACGACGATTTTTTGCTGGTTGCCGCCTGAAAAGGATTTGGCAGGCAGGGTTGGGATCGGCGGACGAACGTCGAAACGTTTCATTTTTTTTGCCATATCGTTGCGTAGCGCGTCATTGTCCATGAATAACACGTTCTTTTGGTATTCTGGCATGTTGTGGTAGCCGAAGGCTACGTTTTCCCACGCTTCGAAATCCATGATTAGCCCAAGGTGCTGGCGGTCTTCGGGTACATGGGCGATACCCGCCTCGCGTCTTGTTTGGCCGTTTGCTTGCGTACCTGAAAGCGGCAGTGCGCTGCCGTTCACCTCGATCCGCCCGGTGGCGTTGATGATGCCGCCAAGCGCTTTTAGAAGTTCTGATTGCCCGTTGCCCGCGACACCTGCGATGCCGAGGGTTTCTCCGGCGCAGATTTCAAAGCTGACACCTTTCAGCCGTTTCACCCCGTGTTCGTCGCGTACATGCAGGTTTTGCACCGAAAGCACAGTTTTACCGGTTTTGGTGGTGCTCTTTTCGACCCTGAGCAGAACTTTGCGGCCTACCATCAACTCGGCCAGTTCCTTTGGGCTGGTTTCGGAGGTTTTCATCGTATTGACCATTGTACCGCGCCGCATGACACTGACGTTGTCGGTCACTTCCATGATTTCGCGCAATTTGTGGGTGATTAGGATGACGGTTTTGCCCTTGTCACGCAGCCCGCGCAGGATACGGAATAAGTGGTCGGCCTCGTCTGGTGTTAGGACGCCTGTGGGTTCGTCGAGGATCAGGATATCGGCTTGACGATATAGTGTCTTGAGGATTTCGACGCGTTGCTGGTGGCCGACCGACAGGTCTTCGATTAGTGCATCGGGATCGACATTGAGTTCGTATTCGCGGCTTAGATCTTTTAGTGTACGACGGGCTTTGGCCAGTGATTTGGCCAGAATCGCGCCTTCTTCTGCGCCGAGGACGATGTTTTCTAGAACGGTGAAATTCTGCACTAGTTTGAAGTGCTGGAACACCATACCGATGCCCGCGCGGAGGGCGCTCTGACTGTCTGGAATGGTGGTGGGGATGCCGTTAATTAGGATTTCGCCGGAATCGGCGCGGTAAAAACCGTAAAGGATCGACATTAGCGTTGATTTGCCGGCGCCGTTTTCACCGATGATGCCGTGGATCGTGCCACGGGGAACGGCGATTGATATGTCTTTGTTTGCTTGAATTGTCCCGAAGTTTTTGGATATGCCTCTCAGTTCGATCGCAAATGGCGATGGAAATGGGACGGCAGTTGCCTGCCGCCCCGAAATGTTTGCCATAAATGGCATCAGAAAGTTGCCGCCGGGCAGGTATTGTCGGACATGTAGTCGTGAACGACCAGCTCGCCCGATTTGATTTTTTCGGCAGCTGCATCGACAGCGGCCTGCATTTCTGGCGTCACCAGTGATGCGTTGTTTTCATCCATCGCATAGGCCACACCTCCGGCCTTAAGGTCGAGTACTTCCAGACCAGACTTCAAGTCGGCACCTTCTTTGAAAGCGTTGTAGACGGCGACATCGACGCGCTTCATCATCGAGGTTAGGACTTTGCCAGGACGTATCCCGTTCTGGTTGCTGTCGATGCCGATTCCGAGGATGCCTTCGTCAGCTGCGGCTTGTAACACGCCCAGACCAGTGCCGCCAGCCGCTGCATAGATCACGTCTGCGCCTTGAGCTTTTTGGCCCTTTGCGAGTTCGCCGCCTTTTACGGGGTCATTCCATGCCGCTGGAGTGGTGCCAGTCATATTTAGAACGATCTTGGCATCGGGGTTTGCGGCGATGACGCCCTGTGCGTAGCCGCAGCCGAAGCGGCGAATCAGCGGGATGTCCATGCCGCCGATGAAGCCTACGGTGCCGGTTTTCGAGGCGAGGCCTGCCATCATGCCGACGAGGTAGCTGCCCTGATCTTCGGTGAAGACAATCGATTTCACGTTAGGCTGTTCGACGACCGTGTCTACGATCACGAATTTTGTGTCGGGGAAGTCTGGAGCAACGGCGTTGAGCACATTACCGAAGGCAGAACCCGTCATGACGATGGGGTTGGCTCCCGATTCGGCCAGACGGCGCAGAGCCTGCTCGCGCTGTGCTTCTGACTGCATCTCCATTTCTTTATAGGTGCCGTCGGTTTCCTTGGCCCACTTCTCCGCACCGTTGAAGGCGGCTTCGTTGAAGCCTTTGTCAAATTTTCCAGCAAGATCGTAGATGATTGCCGGATTGGCTGCGGCAATGCCAGTTGTCAGCGCCAGTGTGGCTGCTGCGCCGAGAAGTGTCTTCATCAGGGTCATGTGTATCTCCCGCATATGTCGGTTGTATTGTGATTCTTGTTCCGCCCCCTTCGCCTCACAGGGCGGTTCGTGGGGGATTTAGGACGGATTCTAACTAAGGGGTCAATACTTCTTTGCGTTACCCTGTGGTCGTCGGACATTCAGAGTATAGTTAGTGCTGAAGAAACTGGCTTTTAATGAAGGGCGCAAATCATAAAGATGGCGTTAATGTAGTTGCCTTCTGGGCTGCGATAATAGTTGCGTCTGCTCCCGGATTCGACGAATCCTGCATTGGCATAGATATGACGGGCAGGCCGATTATCTTCGGCCACTTCTAAAAAGGCGCTGCTGGCTCCGCGCTGGCGCGACTCGTTGATAAAGGCTGAGACGAGGCGTTTAGCTATTCCTCGCCCACGTAAGTCAGGTGGCACCGCGATGGTCAGTAGTTCGGCTTCATCTGTCACTACGCGGCCCATAAGAAAGGCTTTTCCCTCGGTCAGCAGGAATGTGTGGGGAGTAGATAAAAGGTCTCGGAATTCGGTCGCACTCCACGGGCGCGGGGTACTAAATGAGAGTGCGTGAAGGCGGGCCAGTGTTGTTTTGGTTGTCACGGTAGGATCATCGGTGGTGGGTCGGATGGCGGGGCGGCATCGGTGCTGCGCAGGTAGAAGGGTGAGGGGCGGAGGTCTGCCTTGCCGTTGCGGGTTATGGCGATACGAGCAATGGCCTCGGCAATAGGTAACGAAGGTAATGCATTTGGTAGGACGTTGCCGGTTGCGGGAGCGTCAAGCGTTAGCTTGTTAAGCTGCGTTAGTTTTGCAGCGCTATCGATGCTATCGAATCGTTGGGCATACACATCACCGCGCCGCGCATCTTCTATTACCCAAAGTGGACGTGGCAGGCCGTAGGCCAGCGCTTCTAGTCGTGTAACGCCTATGGCGGGGATGCCCAGCGATAGGGCAAGGCCACGGGCTGCGGCTACCGCGATGCGTACGCCGGTGAAGTTGCCAGGGCCGGTGCCAACTCCCAATGCGTTTAGGTCGCCCCACGCAAGTCCTGTTTCGGCGAGTAGATCTTCTAACATCGGGATTAGGCGTTCGGCTTGTCCCTTTTCCATCGGCTCGAAGCGGTGGGCGGTTATGCGGGCACCACAAATTACGGCGGCTGTACAATGCGCAGCCGATGTGTCGAAAGCTAGAAGTGTTTTCATGAGATTAGGCAGTCGCTGGACGCACTTCTAGCACTTCCGGAATGTAATGACGCAAAAGGTTCTCGATTCCCATTTTAAGCGTTAGCGTGCTGGAGGGGCATCCGGCGCAGGCACCTTGCATGTGCAAGTATACCACGCCACGATCGAAGCCGTGGAAGGTGATGTCGCCGCCATCTTGCGCCACGGCAGGACGTACGCGGGTGTCGAGAAGTTCTTTGATCTGGCGCACAATGTCACCGTCCTCGCCCGCGTATTCGTACTTGCTGCTACCGATGCTTTCGCCCTCAATTGCTGCTGCGCCTGATTGATAGTGTTCCATGATCGCGCCGAGGATGGCGGGCTTCACATGGTCCCATTCCACGTCGTCAGTTTTTGTCACAGTGACGAAATCCGCTCCGAAGAACACGCGTGCAACACCACCTACCGCAAAGATGCGCTTTGCGAGAGGGGATTTTGCCGCAGCTTCCTTGTTTGGAAAATCGGCGGTGCCAAGGTCGAGTATTGTTTGGCCGGGCAGGAATTTTAGTGTGGCGGGATTTGGTGTTGATTCGGTCTGGATAAACATTGGTCTTCTCTGACTATTCCTGTCAGATGTGCGCTCGCGCGCGGCAGCTGTCAAGTTTGGAACGGTTTTAAACCTTTTTCCTATCATCTCCGTGTAGATGGGGATGATAGTTGCTTGTTGCTAAAGCCCTTAGGTGATTTTTTCAGCCTTTCTTTGTACATGCCACCCGGTATCATGGTGATCGAGGTTGGCAGGTCGCCGGAATTGCGCGTTATAGCGGTGACGAGATGGCTTTTTGGTTTTGGCCTCTAGAATGAGGATGCTGACCTGTGGGTTGTTATTTATTTTTGGGAGACCTTCCGCGTTTCTTACTTCTCTAAACTGCATCCAGCAGTCCGCGCCCCTTCAGCAACGCTTCTACATCTGGCATTTTGCCACGGAAACGGGTATAAAGGACCTCTGCTTCTTCTGATCCGCCTGCTGACAAGATATGTTTTTCAAGCAGTGCAGCAACCGCTGGATCGAAGGGCCCGCTTGCTTCCTCAAAGGCAGCGAAAGCATCCGCGTCCATTACTTCCGACCACATGTAGGAGTAATAGCCTGATGAATAGCCATCGCTTGAAAATACATGCGTGAAATGCGGTGTGGCGTGGCGCATCCTGATCGCTTGTGGCATCTCCAGCGCTTCTAGCACTTCAGATTGCTTCGCCATTGGATCGGTAGGCGCAGCCCCCTCGTGAAAGGCCAGATCGACCAGCGCCGAGCTTATGAACTCCACTGTGGCGAAACTTTGGTCGTAGGTTAGCGTTGCCAAAAGTCGCTTGAGAATATCGGCAGGCATTGCTTCGCCCGTTTGCCAATGCCGTGCGTGTTTTTCTAGCACTTCCGGCACTTCCAGCCAGTGTTCGTAAAGCTGGCTTGGGAGTTCGACGAAGTCTCGTGCCACGCTGGTGCCGGAAATTAGCCCAAAAGTTACATCTGACAGCATCTGATGCAGCGCATGGCCAAATTCATGAAATAGTGTTCGCGCATCGTCGTAGGACAGTAGTGTAGGCTCACCTTTGGAAAAATTGCACACGTTCAATACAATGGGCCGCACGTCGCCGCCCAGCTTCTTTTGTGACCGTATGGCCGAACACCATGCTCCTGATCGCTTGGATGTCCGTGCAAAATAATCGCCAAAAAATACCGCAATATGCTTGCCCGCACGGGTAACCTCCCACCCCCGCACGTCTGCATGGTAGAAGGATCCTTTGATTTCACGAAACTCTAGGTTGAACAGGCGGTTTGCACAATCAAACTGCGCTCCCAGCATGGCGTCGAGAGACAGGTAAGGTTTTAGCGCTACCTCGTCTAGATTATGCTCTGCTTTGCGTCGTTTTTCGGAATAGTAGCGCCAGTCCCAGGCTTCCAGGGGTCCTGCCTCCCCATCGGCGACTAGCATCGCTTCCAGCACTGCCGCATCCGCCAGCGCCTTGAGCTTGGCAGGTTTCCACACCCGCATTAATAAGTCTCGCACGGCCTCGGGCGTTTTGGCCATTTCTGGTTCTAGCTTAAAATCGGCAAAGCTGGCGTAGCCGAGCAGCTTGGCACGTTCCTCGCGCAGCATCAATATCTCGGCGACAATCGCACGGTTGTCATGTGCGTTGCCGTTCGCACCTCGCCTTACCCATGCTTCGTAGGATATTTTTCGTAAGCTACGGTTGGGTGAGAATTGTAAAAACGGTACGATCAGCGACCGGTTCAGTGTGACGACCGGACTGTTTTGTCCGCGCTCCACCCCTGCCGCTCGCGCCGCTGTGACCACGAAGGTCGGCAGGCCTGACAGATCGTCCTCTGTCAGTGCCATGAACCACTCGCGTTCATCTGCTAGCAGATTTTGCGCGAATGTTGTGCCCAGCACCGCCAGACGCATTTTTATCTCAGTCAACCGTTCTGCCGCCGCCCCTTGCAATTCCGCACCTGACCTTACGAACATGCGTCGGTACAGCGTTAATACCCGCAACTCCTCGCTTGTTAGCCCTAAGGTATCCCGCCGCGACCAAAGGTCGTTTATTCTTCTGAACAGCGTTTTGTTGTTTGTTATCTCGGACGAAAAGGCCGACATTTTTGGCGCTAACTCTCGCATTAACGCTTCTCGCGTCTCGGTGCTGTCGGCACCCGCAAGGTTGTAGAACAGCCTAGAAATACGGTCCAACGACGTTTCCGCTAGTTCTAGTGCTGCGATAGTGTTCGCAAACGTGGGAGGCTCTGTCAGATCTGCAATAGCTGCGATATTTTTCCGCGCTTCGGCCAATGCTACACTGAAGGCGGGGGCGAAATCCTCGTCCCGTATTGCAGCGAAAGGTGGCAGATTAAAGGGCGCGGTCCAAGGAGAAAGCAGCGGATTGGTCATGACTGGAACTCTTTTTATCGAAATCTAAACAGGCCATCGGCGAAGGTCCACTCTCGCATCACCTGACATTCACACGGGGATGTCAACTAACGCCTAGTGCTTCTGTCGTATCTTCAATCGTTTCTAAAGTCGCCACTAACCTAATTACCAGTACGAAAACCACTCAACGCGACAAAACGATGATATGTACACTCTGCATCACATTAATATAAAAGTGGTAGGTGTCAGACTGCGTCGAAACCAGTAATTCGGGATTGGCTTCGAAAGAGGTCGCATCGGTGAAGCGCGTCTTGTTGCCTTCTCTTTTATGTTGAGGAATTGTAGCGTTAGAAAGGTGATTTTGGTCATGATGGTGACTTCGCGGTTTGTCAGACCGGTTAGATCCTGCACTTTGGCTGAATCCGTTCCGATGGTTGAAGACAAATAGCAGTAATAAATTTTATTGTAGTCTTTCTGTCACAAATACACCGTCAAACATTAGGCTTAGTTTTTAGTGCTTGTAAGAAACAGTAAAGGCAGCGGTTGAGTTATATTTTCCTGCCGCCTAAACCTTGCACAATCTTTTATTGGAGCTTTGCCTATGCTGGTTGAAAAGCGCGTCCTTCTGATCATCGGCGGCGGTATTGCTGCCTACAAAACGCTGGAATTAATCCGCCTATTGCGCGGTCAGGGCGCCGCCGTTACGCCGGTGATGACAAAAGCCGCTTCAGAATTTGTCACCCCCCTTTCAGTTTCGGCGCTTGCGGGTGAAAAGGTCTATACTCATCTCTTTGACCTTACCGATGAAGCTGAGATGGGTCATATTAATTTGTCTCGCGTGGCTGATTTGATCGTGGTTGCCCCGGCTACTGCTGATTTGATCGCCCGTATGGCGACTGGTCGCGCCGATGACCTCGCCTCGACCCTGCTTTTGGCGACGGATACGCCCGTTCTTCTTGCCCCCGCAATGAACGTCCGCATGTGGCAACACCCTGCCACGCAGCGTAATCTTGCACAAATTCAAGCGGATGGAGCTTGCCTCGTTGGGCCTGACGAGGGCGAGATGGCTTGTGGCGAATATGGTCTTGGCCGCTTTGCTGAACCTGCCGCTATTTTGTTCGCCATTGACGCGATGCTGTCCGGTGGCCCGCTTTTGGGCAAGCACGTCATTGTCACCTCTGGTCCGACGCATGAAATTATTGACCCTGTGCGTTACATTGCCAACCGTTCTTCAGGAGCTCAAGGCGCCGCCATCGCCGTCGCACTGCGTGATCTTGGCGCAAGCGTTAGCTTTGTGACTGGCCCCGCAGCAGTGCCGCCGCCCGTCGGAGTGACTGTGATTCGTGTAGAAACCGCTGCCGAAATGGCCGCTGCTGTTACTGCAGCTCTACCCGCTGATGCCGCCGTCATGGCGGCCGCCGTGGCTGATTGGCGGGTTGCCAATGTATCGGATCGCAAGATGAAAAAAGACGGCACGGGCAAAGTGCCCGCCCTGAAATTTGTAGAAAACCCCGATATTTTGCGAGACATTTCAGCTTCGACACAGCGCCCGAAACTCGTCGTGGGTTTTGCCGCCGAAACCGATGACGTGCTGGTCAATGCGCAAGCCAAACTCGCCCGCAAGGGCTGTGATTGGATTGTTGCCAATGACGTTTCACCCGCTTCGGGAATTATGGGTGGTATGGAAAATGCAGTCACAATTTTGTCTGGATCGGGTGTTGAAGTCTGGCCTCGTTTGTCAAAGGTCGAAGTGGCACGTCGTCTTGCCAGTCGCATCGTGGAGGCGCTGGTATGACACCGACGGTAAAAATCCTTTGGGAGGATTGGGCTGACCGTAGTCTTCCTTTACCTGCCTATGAAACCATTGGTGCAGCTGGCGCTGACATCCGGGCCAACTTGCCGCCAGACCAGCGTGAGGCGGGTATTACACTTGTCTCGATGCAGCGTCTGATTGCGCCTGTTGGAATTCGTATAGAAATACCAATTGGTTACGAAATTCAGATCCGCCCGCGTTCGGGCCTTGCTTTGAGATACGGTGTTACTTTGCCTAACACACCTGGCACCATCGACAGCGACTATCGTGGTCCTTTGGGGGTTGCCTTAGTCAATCTGTCCGACCAGCCCTATATCATCCGCCACGGTGATCGGATCGCGCAGATCGTGGTCGCGCCTGTTCTGCAAGCGGAGTTCCAAGTGGTTGATAGCCTGAGTGAAACGGCACGTGGCATGGGCGGTTTTGGCTCGACGGGCAAGGCGTGATCCTTGTCCTTGGCCTTGCTGCGATGCTTTGGATGCTCAGTGCTGTCCTTGGTGCGCCAAAGATACTGCGCTTTGGGCTGATCGGTTTTTTGTGGCTGGTGGTTGTTATGCTGCATCTGACCTTACCCGATGGCCAAATCTTGCGAATGGCAACTGGTGAGGACGTCCGTATCTGGTTGATTTTGGGTATATTCTTCGCTCTTTCTTTGATCTACCGTCGTCTGCTTGCCGTTCTGCGTCGCAAGGCCGCATCGCAAACTTTTAAAGCTGAAGAATTCACTAGAGCTTTCCGACCTGTCGAACTCGACCGCTATTCCCGTCATATTATGCTGCGCGAGATTGGCGGGGCTGGTCAAAGGAAATTGAAGAATTCGAAGGTTTTGGTGATTGGCGCAGGTGGTCTTGGTAGCCCCGTGATGCTTTATTTGGCGGGGGCGGGGGTTGGCATCATAGGTGTGGTGGACGACGACACGGTTGATGGGTCGAACCTGCAACGCCAGATTATTCATGCCGACCAACGTATCGGGATGCCTAAGGTGTTTTCCGCCGAACAGACCATGCGGGCGCTTAATCCTTTCATTGAAGTGCGTCCCTATTACCGCCGCTTGACTGAGGTTAACGCCGAAATACTTTTTGCTGATTATGACTTGATTCTTGACGGTACCGACAATTTTGATACCCGCTACATGGTGAACCGTGTCGCGGTGAAGCTGGAAAAACCATTGATCACAGCTGCTATTTCCCAGTGGGAGGGGCAGCTTTTGCTGTCTTGTCCGGCCCGTAATACGCCTTGCTATGAATGCGTTTTTCCCACCAGCCCGGTTCCCGAATTGGTGCCTTCTTGCGCCGAGGCGGGTGTAGCGGCTCCTCTCCCTGGTGTTATCGGTGGGATGATGGCGGTTGAGGCGGTCAAGCATATTACCGGCGCAGGAGAGACGTTGCAGGGGCGGTTGATGATTTACGATGCGCTCTATGCCGAGACACGGGTGATTACAGTCCGTCGTAGATCCGACTGTGCGGTTTGTGGCAGTGCATGAATATTGGGAAGGCAAAGATGATGCCGCCCTATTTGTTACGGCAGTCAAGCCATGTATAGGTAAGCCGCAATTTGATTTTTGTTTAAGGCGATTAAGCCCGCATCGCTTGGCGGAACATCGTTTGGTTGTTATCTTCGTCGAGTGCTATTTTAACTTTTAGTCCTGCGTTGATGATGGTTGGGTATCATGCCTTGGCGCTTCATTTCGCCGTTTGGTATAGATTTTATAGATAAGAGGCCAAGAGTTGACTGTATCAGGCGGAGACGAAACTTTCTTGCTTCCGAGTCTGACTCTAGTTACGGGCGGAGCACGGTCGGGCAAATCACGACTAGCTGAAGCCTTGGTTACGGGCAGTGGGCAAATATGCCGTTATATTGCTACTGCACAGCCATGGGATGACGAGATGCGTGACCGCATTGCCCAGCATCAGACTGATCGTGGCGCTGCGTGGATTACCGTCGAAGCTCCGCTTGACCTGCCTTCTGCTTTGGCCGGTACAGGACCTGGTGAAGCCGTTCTGATCGACTGTGCCACACTTTGGCTGACCAACCATCTCCTTGCTGATCATGATTTGGACGCTCAAGTCTCTAGCTTTTTAGCTGCTTGCTTAGCGTGTAAGTTTTCTATCGTTGTGGTTTCGAACGAGGTAGGCTGGGGTATCGTTCCAGACAATGCATTGGCGCGGAGGTTTCGTGATGCGCAAGGCCGCCTTAATCAGCGGATCGCCGTCGAGGCCGGGTTGGTGGTGGGTGTTATGGCGGGCCTGCCGATGGTGCTGAAGGGGGTGCTTCCTCCGTGGATGTGACACGCTTTTGGTGGGTGCGTCATGGGCCGACGCATGAAAAGACTTTGGTTGGTTGGCGCGACGTACCTGCCGATCTGTCCGATACTGTCGTTTTGGCGCGGCTGCACAGCTATCTGCCGACAGGCGCAATTCTTGTTTCCTCCGATCTGATACGCGCTGTTTCTACCGCTGATGCCATCGGGATGGGGCGTTTGCGCCTGCCACATGAGTTCGCCCTGCGTGAGTTGCACTTCGGTGATTGGGATGGAAAACATTGGTCAGAAGTGGCTAAAACCCATCCCGATCTGTCCCGCTCTTATTGGGAAAATCCAGGTGACCATTGTCCGCCTAATGGCGAAAGTTGGAACACAGCTGCATCACGGGTCGCAGGCGCTGTGTCACGCCTTCTTCAGGCCCATGCAGGCCGCGATGTTGTGATTGTTTCTCATTTCGGCGTGATCTTGACACAGGTACAACGTGTCTTGGGATGCTCAAGGGCGGAGATTTTGGCACAGCCGGTGGATAACTTGTCGGTCACGCGGATAGATTATGAGCAGGGCCGCTGGTCACTTGGCCCTGTCAATCATATCGCGTGATTGCCATCTCTATGAATTGTCGTTTGGTATTCTTTATCGCCGCAAGTGATTAAGGCAGTTAGTTTTAGGCTGATCCTAGTACAGTAATATAGCACGAGCGGAAATTTCCGTTTGTGTGGCGATGAGTTAGGACACGTGTGTTGTGGATCGGTTTAAAATTTTCTAGAAAATTCGTAGTTGCTGCAATCAACGCTTCTTAGCCTCGATTACCTTCCAAATATGGGCAGAGGCGTTGGTGCCGTCGAATCGTTCAAGTTCTTGCAGACCGGTGGGCGAAGTTACGTTGATTTCGGTTAGGTAATCTCCAATCACGTCGATGCCGACGAAGATCTGGCCTTTCTCTTTCAAAGTCGGACCAATGGCCGCGCAAATTTCCAGATCGCGTGGCGTCAGTCCGATCTTTTCGGGCCGTCCGCCAACATGTATGTTTGAACGAGTTTCGCCAGTTTGCGGCACGCGGTTGATCGCGCCCACAGGCTCGCCATCAACGAGAATGACTCGCTTATCGCCCTTTGCTACATCCGGTATAAATTTCTGCACGATCACAGGCTCGCGGTTTATGCCGGTGAAGAGCTCGTGTAGCGAGGAAAGGTTACGATCGTTCCGGTCGAGCCGAAATACACCCGCGCCGCCGTTGCCGTAGAGTGGTTTGAGGATGATATCGCCATGTCGGTCCTTGAAGGCACGGATAGTAGCGAGGTCACGGGTAATCGTGGTGGGCGGAATAAGATCAGGGAAACGCAGAACCAACAACTTTTCTGGACTGTTGCGTACCCAGAATGGATTATTCACTACCAGCGTTCGAGGATGGATCATTTCAAGGATATGGGTCGTTGTGATATAGCCCATGTCGAAGGGGGGATCCTGTCGTAACCAGATCACGTCGAAGTCGGCTAGATTTATTTCGCTCTCGGCCCCATAGCTTACATGGTTGCCAAGATCGCGCTGCAGCTCGATTGGGAATCCTCGCGCTGTCACACGGCCCTCACTGTAAGCCAGCTTGTCGGGTGTGTAAAAGAAGAGCGAATGTCCTCGCACCTGTGCTTCCAACGCAATGCGAAACGTGCTGTCGGTGTTAATATCGATCGATCCGATGGGGTCCATTTGTAATGCGACCTTGAGCGACATGGGGCACCTCTTTCTTCTTCATCGCCTTTGATGGCGCATAGTAAGGGCGGATGCAAATCCGTCAGACGATGAAGGCGTTTTACGGTGTCTTAATTGCTTTTATAGCATCGACTAAGGCTACATTAAAATGAACATTGGTCAGTTGACCTTTGGGCTTCCCTGTAAGGAGTTCAGATGCCGCGTATATATGCGGTTTATGTGTTGCCTTGTTAGGTGTTTGGTAGCTTTTCATGGGTGTGGTTTTGCTTGGTCTTGGTGAAAATTACCTTGTTATTATTGCTGGAGATTCGGTTGATTTTGCCTTTTGACCTGCGTCAACGTCGGGTGCGGACCGCCCATTTTAAGCGACTATGA